>NZ_JADQ01000031.1:0-54119 GCF_000518465.1 Paenibacillus sp. J14
CGCAGATCTATCACCCTCGCGTATGAGGACACACTTCGGGCCATGAGCTGCCCCGGATCTGCTAAAACCGGGCATGGGATGCCGAAGGGAACAGCCAGCGGGTAAGAAGCTCAGACGCGTACCGGAGAAACAGACTTAAGGAGTAGACGATGCTACTGGAGGCAGAAGGATTTCCCCGAATGGACCCTACGTTCCATTGTCCAGAGGCATACCGGAAAGTCCAGTCCCTGATGGAATTTTCAAAGAACAAGCTGGAAATTTGGAGGCTGTTTTCCATCCCCCGGGGGGATGGAAATGAACCTAAAAGAGCTTTTTAAAGATACTATACGAGGAGGTATACCTATGAGTGAAGTAAGAGAAAAAGCGAAGCTGGCCGGAACGGCCGTGTCAGTTCTGAATCGTCTGACAACGGCGCAAAAAAACGACGCTCTGCTGGCAGTCGCCGATGCGCTTGTTCGCAACAGCGATGCGATCCTCGCGGCCAATGAAGAGGATCTGCAGCGGGGACGGGATAACGGGACATCTTCTTCCTTATTGGATCGCCTGGCATTAACCCATGCGCGCATTGAAGGGATCGCTGAAGGACTGCGGCAAATCGTCGAGTTGCCTGACCCGGTAGGCGATGTGCTGGAAACGATCAACCGTCCGAACGGGCTGCATATCATCAAACGCCGCGTCCCGCTTGGCGTCATTGGGATCGTCTATGAAGCGCGGCCGAACGTAACGGTAGATGCCATGGGCTTATGCCTGAAGACAGGCAATGCCGTTGTGCTTCGCGGCGGCTCCTCCGCCTTGTCCTCCAACCGACAAATCGTAAAGATTATCCACGAAGCGCTTGCGGGAACGCAAGTTCCGGTTGATGCTGTTCAACTGATCGAGGATCCAAACCGCGCCTCTGTTGACGAAATGCTGAAGCTCAACGGATTGCTGGACGTCGTGATTCCGCGCGGCGGCAGCTCGCTGATCCAGACGGTCGTGCAAAATGCCACAGTTCCAGTCATCGAGACGGGTGCGGGGATCTGTCATACGTATTTGGATGCCTCAGCCGATCCTGTGATGGCGACAGAGATCGCGATGAATGCCAAAGTTCAGCGTCCTTCGGTCTGCAATTCGATGGAAACGCTGCTGGTGCATGAGGCGTTTGCCGCACAACATTTGCTTGAGCTGGCGAATCGTTTCAAGGAAGCCGGGGTTGAACTGCGGGGCGATGAGGCCGCAAGACAGCTTATCTCTTGGGCAGTACCCGCGACGGATGAGGATTATGCCACGGAGTATAACGACTATATTCTCAACGTGAAAATCGTTCGCAATCTGGACGAAGCGATGGCGCATATCGCCCGCTTCGGCACGAAGCACTCCGAGTGTATCGTGACCCAAGACAGCGCGAATGCCGAACGGTTCCAGCAAGAAGTTGATGCTGCGGCGGTGTACCATAACGCTTCCACTCGCTTCACCGACGGATTCGAGTTCGGGTTCGGAGCGGAGATCGGCATCAGCACCCAGAAGCTGCATGCCCGCGGTCCGATGGGGCTGACTGCGCTCACCTCAAGTAAATATATCATCCAGGGGAATGGACAAATCCGGCAGTAACGGGGCGTCCCCCCTTTTTTTCAACCAAAATAATAACCGGAGGTCATATCCTATGAAAACAATACCTTCTCTGTCCGCCTCCACCATCTGTTTCTATGGAGCAGGTTCGATGGCTGAAGCGATCGTACGCGGCTTGCTCCATAAGCAAGTTGCCAGCGCGGATCAAATTGTGATGCTGAATCGCTCGAACCGGGAACGGCTCGACTATTTAGCCCAAATCTACCAGGTCCAAACAGCATCTGAAGCGGACGCAAAGCAGATCTATTTGCGGGACGCATCGATTATCGTCCTGGCGATGAAGCCGAAGGATGCCGGTGAAGCTCTGGCTGGATTGGGCCCACTTCTGCGCGAGGGTCAGTTGATTGTCTCCCTGATTGCCGGTTTATCCATTTCGACGATTCAAGCGCTGCTTGGCAGCCCGGTCGCTGTCGCCCGCACGATGCCCAACACCTCCTGCTCCATCGGACAAGGTGCGACGGGAATCTCCTTCTCTCCGGAGACCACCGAGGAACAGCGCGCCCAAGTCTTGTCGATGTTTGAAGCGGTAGGGATGGTTAGCGTGATCCCAGAGGATCAAATGGAAATATTGACGGGCGTATCTGGGAGCGGACCTGCATATGTTTATTATCTGATGGAAGCGATGATTGAAGCGGGCATCGAAGGCGGATTAACGCCTGAGCAATCTCGTGATCTTACCGTACAGACGGTACTTGGCGCTGCCCTCATGATGTCAGAAACCGGCGAAGCGCCTACCAAGCTGCGTGCAGACATCACCTCGCCCAACGGTTCGACGCAAGCGGCGATCGGTGTGCTGGAAGCCGGCAGCTTTCAGCCAAACGTAAAAGCTGCGGTTCACCGGGCCGCCGAACGCTCGAAAGAAATGGGCGAAGCCGTCAAACAAGCGCTGTTGTAAGAAGCTGCAGCCGTATGGTGCAGCGATGGTCGGCACTGCGCGTAAGGCCAATAGGAAAGGGGGACGGCAGCATGAACTACGTCGATATCCCATGGGAAGAAAAACAAGCGGCGCTGGACGCCATCCAACGCCTGCGGGAGGAGTTCGCCGCCCGCGGTTGGTTTCCCGCTTCCAGCGGAAGCTTGTCGATGCGGGTCGGGCGGTATAAGCCGGACCGGTTTGTGTTTGCCATAACGGCCGACGAGACGTATTGGTCGGAGCTGTCAGCGATCCCTTCCCCTTCGGTTGGCGCGCTGTTCGTCGATGCCGCCAGCACCCCCTGCGAGCCAACGCGGCTTAAACCTTGTTCCGATGCACCGATTCACGCGAGAATCTACCGGATGACCGGCTGCGGCGCGATCGTACACGTACATACGACGTTCAACAACGTGCTCAGTGACTATTTTGCTGCGGATGGCGGCGTTCCACTCAAGGGGAACGAGCTGCTCAAAAGCTTAGAGATCTGGGAGACGCAGGCGGAGGTTCGAGTGCCAATTCTGCCGAACGCCGCTGAGCTCCCAGCCATCCTCAAGCAAATCCCAGGCAGTCTAGATACCCGTGTGCCGGCGTTGCTGCTGCAAAATCACGGGGTCTATGTCTGGGGAACCAACATCGCTGAGGCGAAGCGCCATCTGGAAGCGCTGGAGTTTATGTTTGAAGCGCTGTACCGTTCCCTGCTGTTGCCTCCCAAAGAGTATCATGCCTAAAAAACAACTCGCGACAAGCGATAAGCGGAGTGATTAAACTACCATCAGCAGCTCCCGCAATTACGCTAACCGCGAGTTTTTTACATTTGCCTAAGATCTTGCTTTATCTCTCGATAAATTCCGCATACGCCTTCGCGTCCATCAAGTTCGCCAACGCGACGTTAGCGTCCTCCTTCAATCGAATATGGACCATCCAGCCCCCATCATACGGCTCTTCATTGACGAGCTCCGGCGCGGTATCCAGCTCCCGGTTCACTGCCAGCACTGTCCCGCTGACCGGCGTAAACAAATCGGCCACCGTCTTCACGGATTCGATCGTTCCGATGCCTTCCTGCGCTTCGAATTCCTGCCCTGGCTCGGGCAGCTCCACGAATACAATGTCGCCCAGCCGATGTTGGGCGACATCGGAGATGCCGATCTTCACCGTCCCATCCCCCAAATCAAGCACCCATTCATGCTCATCGCTGTACAACACGTTTTCCCTGATCTCACTAGCCAAAGCTTGCTCCTCCTCTTTCGGATGATCTAGCGTACCTTAAACTTTGTGGAAGATTCATCTGCGTATTTCCCTCGTTCAGATTATTCCAAACCTAGCTCTCATGTCAATATTATTAACACATTTGATAGAGTCTAGTAAAATGTAAGCGTAGCCTTTTCCAGTAAACGAAATTAATTAAAATTATTATGATAACTTTATTGACATCTAGACAGATTTTGAGTATTAATGAGATGTGTAAGCTGCGGTTGATGGCAGGGGGAGAGATTACAATTACGGGATTGTAACGCCGAAGGAGCAAGCCGCGAAGCGGTGAATCTCTCAGGCAAAAGGACCTCTGCCGGACGCAACTCTGGAGAGCATTCACGTGGAGGTATCTTTTACGTGAATCACCCAAGGGGAAACCTGCGCGAGCTTCGAGCCTCCGCACAGGGTAACTCTCAGGTACAAAGGACAGAGCCTGGAAGAACCGTTAGACCTCTATGCAGGTTAGCGGGTTTTCTTTGGCCTGTCCTTTTTTGCTGTTCTCAAAATTGGCCGATCCGGCCCTTACGAGGTGATGGTAATGTCCGAATCCGCTTTGCGGCGTACGCCGCTCTATCCCGGATATGCGCGTTATGAAGGAGTCCGCTGTATCGATTTCGGCGGTTGGGAGCTGCCGGTGCAGTTCAGCGGCATCCAGAAAGAGCATGAAGCCGTGCGCGAGCGCGCCGGTCTGTTTGACGTATCGCATATGGGTGAATTTTACGTGGAGGGTCCTGAGGCAGAACGCTTCCTGCAACACATGACCACAAACGATGTAACCCTGCTTCAACCAGGGAAAGCCCAATACACCTTGCTCTGCTATCCCAATGGCGGTGTGGTGGACGATCTGTTGATCTATCATCTGGAAGAAGGCAAGTACATGCTGGTGGTCAACGCCTCGAATATTGACAAAGACTGGGACTGGCTGCAGCAGCACCTTCCCGCTGAAGGGGTAACCATGCGGAATGCCTCTGACGAGACTGCGTTGCTTGCCGTTCAAGGGCCGCTCGCCGCCTCCCTCCTCTCCCCGCTTTGCGAAGGGGAGGATCCTCGAGCGTTGCGTCCGTTCACGTTTATTCGGGAAGCTCGGATTGCCGGGATCCCCGTCTTGCTGTCCAGAACCGGGTATACCGGTGAGGATGGGTTCGAGTTGTATGTCGCGGCCAAGCAGGCCCAAGCGCTTTGGGACGTTGTGATGAAAGCCGGGGAGAGCCAGGGCCTTCTCCCGGCCGGGCTGGGCGCCAGAGATACGTTGCGCTTTGAAGCTTGCCTGCCGCTGTATGGTCAGGAGCTGGGCCCTGAGATTACCCCGCTCGAAGCCGGCTTAAACCGATTCGTGAAGCTGGAAAATGACGACTTCATCGGCCGCGATGCGTTGATCAAGCAGCGGGATCAAGGCCTTCCTCGCCGGCTCGTTGGCCTGGAGATGATCGACCGCGGGATTCCGCGCACCCATTACCCGGTATTTGCCGAAGGCTCAGAGGAACCGATCGGAGAAGTGACGACAGGTACGCAATCGCCTACGCTGAAAAGAAATCTCGGAATGGCGATCCTTGCCACCCGTTATGCCGCCCCGGACACGATCGTAGAGGTCGACATCCGTGGCAAGCGGCTGCAGGCCAAGGTCGTCCCGTTGCCGTTCTATCGCCGAAACCCTGCCGCCAAGCAGTGAAAGGAGAACAGGAAATCAGATGCTTAAACATCGCTATTTACCATTAACCGAACAAGATCAAGCGGAGATGCTGCAAACGATCGGCGTAAGCTCCGTCCAGGAACTGTTCAAGGACATCCCGGAGAACCTTCGCTATCAAGGGGAACTCCCGGTATCTCCCCGCCTTGACGAATACGCGCTGACCCGGCACTTATCCGAACTGGCCGGGCGCAACGCCGACACCGATCGGTATACCAGCTTTCTAGGTGCCGGAATTTATGATCATCACATCCCTTCCGTCATTCAGCACGTCGTATCCCGATCGGAATTTTATACCGCGTACACACCGTATCAACCGGAAATCAGTCAAGGCGAACTGCAGGCGATATTTGAATTCCAATCGTACATCTGCGAACTGACTGGCCTTAAGGTCGCTAATGCGAGCATGTACGACGGAGCCACCGCTTTAGCGGAAGCTGGCAACCTAGCCGCAGCGGCTACCAGACGCAAACAGCTGGTCGTCTCCCGCACCGTCCATCCGGAAGCACGCGAGGTGCTCGCCACTTACGCCCACGGCTTGAATCTGGAGATCGTTGAGGTGGGTTGGGAACAAGGTGTGACCGATCGCGAGGCACTTACTGCGGCCATCACTAAGGACACCGCAGCTGTCTTGATCCAAAACCCGAATTTCTTTGGCTCCCTGGAAGATCTTCGAGCCATTGGCGAACTAGCTCATGCCCAAGGGAGCTTGCTGATCGTCAGCAGTAATCCGCTCGCTCTGGGCCTGCTGGAAGCGCCAGGGAAGCTTGGTGCCGATATCGTCGTTGGTGACGCCCAGCCTCTGGGGCTGGCTCCCTCCTTTGGCGGTCCAACCTGCGGCTTCTTCGCTGTATCGGAAACGTATATGCGCAGGATCCCTGGCCGGATCGTTGGGCAGACCACCGATCGCAACGGCAAGCGCGGGTTCGTCCTGACCCTGCAAGCTCGTGAGCAGCATATTCGCCGCGAGAAAGCGACCTCCAACATCTGCTCCAACCAAGCGTTGCTTGCTTTGGCTGCCTCCGTTTACTTATCCGTGATGGGTAAGCAAGGCATGGCTGAAGTGGCAGAGCTGAATTTGCAGAAAAGCCATTATGCCAAACAGGTGTTCACTGCTATCCCTGGCGTAAGCGCCGCTTTTGAGTCACCGTTCTTCAACGAGTTTGTGCTTCAGTTGCCGGAGGGGACTGATCTGACCAAACTGCAGCGGGATCTGCTTGCCGCCGGATTTATCGGCGGGTACGATCTAGGACGCAGCTATCCTGAACTCGCCGGCCATCTGCTGGTCGCCGTGACGGAGAAGCGCAGCAAAACGGAAATTGACCAATTCGCCCGCATACTGGAGGAATCAATATGCTCGAAATAAAAGAGACGACGAGATCTGATGAATTGTTGATATTTGAGCGCAGCCGCCCTGGGCGGATTGGCTATTCTCTGCCGGAATGCGACGTTCCAACCACCCCGAAGGAAGAGCTCATCCCCCAGAGCATGCTGCGGAGCGAAGGCCTCGCTTTTCCCGAAGTTTATGAAGTGGACGTGATTCGGCATTATACCGCGTTGTCCCGCCGGAATTTCGGGGTAGACAACGGCTTCTATCCGCTGGGCTCCTGTACGATGAAGTACAACCCGAAGGTCAATGAAGATGTTGCACGTTACCCAGGTCTGTCGAAAATCCATCCTTATCAACCGGAGGAAAGTGTTCAAGGGGCACTTGAACTGATGTACCGCCTGCAGCAGGATTTAGCCGGACTCACCGGCATGGATGCCGTGACACTGCAACCGGCGGCCGGAGCCCACGGGGAATGGACCGGCCTGATGATGATCCGCGCTTACCACGAAAGCCGCGGCGAGAAACGCACCAAGGTGATCGTGCCGGACTCTTCGCACGGCACGAACCCAGCCAGCGCCTCGGTCGCCGGCTTCGAGACGGTGACCATTCCGTCCACCAAGCGCGGCATGGTGGACCTGGACGCGCTGCGCGCCGCCGTTGGCGAGGACACGGCGGCGCTGATGCTCACCAACCCGAACACGCTGGGCTTGTTCGAGGAACAGATCCTGGAGATCGCCGACATCGTGCACGGAGCCGGCGGATTGCTGTATTATGACGGCGCGAACTCCAACGCCATCATGGGGATCGCCCGCCCTGGCGATATGGGCTTTGACGTCGTGCATCTCAACCTGCACAAAACGATGAGCACCCCGCATGGCGGCGGTGGTCCGGGCGCCGGTCCAGTTGGCGTCAAGGAGCGGCTCATACCGTTTCTGCCTGAACCCCGAATCGTAAAGGACGAATCCGGGCGGTACGCCATCCGCGGTGCTCGCTCCGAAGAGGCCGCTGGCGGCGCTGAGAGTGGATCGGCCAGCTCGATCGGCCGAGTGAAAGCTTTTTACGGTAACTTTGGCATCCTGGTTCGCGCATATGCTTATATCCGCAGCTTAGGCCCTGATGGACTCCGCCAAGTCTCGGAAAATGCCGTGTTAAACGCCAACTATATGATGAAACGCTTGGCGCCTTATTACGAGTTGCCGTACCCGGATCAACCATGCAAGCACGAATTCGTCATGTCCGGCAGCGGGCTGGCGAAGTACGGCATCCGCACGCTGGACGTCGCCAAGCGGCTGCTCGATTTCGGTTATCATCCGCCAACCATCTACTTCCCGCTGAACGTAGAGGAATGTATCATGATTGAACCGACGGAAACCGAAAGTAAGGAAACGCTGGACGGCTTTATTGACGTGATGATCGCCATCGCCAAGGAAGCCGAAACGAATCCGGAAATGTTACGGAACGCTCCGTACACCACTCCGGTGACGCGTCTGGACGAAACTGGCGCCGCCCGGAAGCCAGTATTGAACTGCGCTTGCGGCTAAGATCATGCAAGCAAAAAGAGATGCTGCTTAAATAGCAGCATCTCTTCTTTGTTCCATCAATAAATTAGAAATAAACCACCCAGATCACAAGCGCCAGCAAAATGCGATATACCGCAAACGGCACCAGCTTGATGCGGTCGATTAGCTTCAAGAAGAATCGGATCGCCAACAATGCAAACACGAAAGCACTGATAAATCCAACAATAAAGAACGGCAGTGCATCGATCGTGAAATATTCCAGGTTCTTCATCAGGGAGATCAAGCTGGCCCCAGCCATGATCGGAACGGCCATGATAAAGGTGAAGTCAGCCGCGGCCCGGTGGCTCAAACCTAGCAGCACCCCGCCGGAAATCGTCGAACCCGAACGGGAGAAGCCCGGCCAGATCGACAGACATTGGAACAACCCAATGCCGAGCGCCTGCTTGTACGTAATTTGGTCAACAGTATCCACACTTGCGCGCTTGGGCGCAAACCGGTCGGCAGCGATCATCAGCAGCGCTCCGATCACCAGGCCAATTAACACGGTTGCGGTGGAGAATAGATGCTCATCAATAAAATCCTCAAATAACACACCAAGAATCCCGGCAGGAATCAACCCTACGATCACCTGCATCAGCTTCAACCGCGGTCCGCTCTGTCTGGCCGCTTCCCCTTTGGCCTTCGGCATCCAGCGCGACAGCCCCAGCAAATCGATAAATCGGTTGCGGAACACGACCAAGACCGCCAAAATCGAGCCGAGTTGGATCACGACTTTAAACGTGTTCGCCACATACTTTGAACCGAGCAGCTCCTCGGTTTTCAGCCACATATCATCCACAATGATCATATGTCCCGTGGAGGACACCGGCGCAAACTCCGTAAGTCCCTCCACCAGGCCAAGAATAATAGCTTTCATGAGTTCCAACAAGTTCATTTCGTAGGTTTCTCCTTATCTCTCTGTTTTGATGTTGTCGCGAAGCTCCTTCTTTCTCCGACGCAGCCAGAGGAAGCCCACCAACAATACTCCTAAAGCGATCATAGCATAGGCGATGTTAGAATACACGTCCATAAAGGCGACGATCTCTGCCCAGGAACCTCCTACCGCCGCTCCAAGCAAGACGAGCGCCACGTTCCAAATCAGCGTCCCGATCGTGGTAAACAGCAGGAACAGGCCAAATTTCATTTTCGACATGCCGGCCGGAATCGAGATCAAGCTGCGAATCAGCGGAACCATCCGGCAGAACAGTACCGTCCAATAGCCATATCGATCAAACCAGGCATCCGCGCGGCGGACATCTTCTTTTTTCAGGCGCAGGAACCGACCGTAACGATCGATCCACCCTTCCAATCGGTCAACGTTCACCAAATACCCGATCCCATACAAGATCACGGCGCCAAACACCGAACCAAGCGTCGAGAAGACGATCACCCCTGACGGTGTTAAGCTCGTATAGGTGGTCATAAAGCCACCAAAGGTTAAGATTACTTCCGACGGAATCGGGGGAAATACGTTTTCCAAGGCAATCAGCAGGAAGACGCCAAAATAGCCAAACCTCTCCATAAAGTCTGTAATCCAGTTCTCCACGTTGTACCTCCCGTATTTAGCGAATCGCTTTTTTGACGTTGCGTAAGTAACGGGCCTGAATAAAGAAGAAGTAAACGACTTGCACCAGCAAAAAGCTAGCCAAGATCAACACGGTTTGCCAAGCGACCGAAAAGTTAAACAAGCTTTGCATGGCCTTAAACGCAAACAGGCTATGGACGATGGCCAGCGCGATCGGCACGAAGAACAACACCCCAACCTGGCGAGTAATGATTCGCGCAAGTTCTTTATCCGTGAGGCCCAGCTTCGACAACGCCCCATACTGCCGCCGATCATATGCCAAATCACTGTACAACCGAAAATACAGAAAGCTCCCCGCTGCGATAAAAAAGACAGTGCCCACCAGTAAAGCGAAAAACAGCAAGGCTCGGTACGTTGTGCGCTGCACTTCCGCCAAGGTGCCGCTGACGGTCATGGCGTAAGGCCGGTCCGACTCGTAGCTGACTCTCCCGTTGTCGGTCAGCTCCGCCGCCAGGCCGCGGGTAGATTCCAGAGCATCCACGTAAAACCCGGTAAACCGGTCCATCCCCAACCCTTCGCCCTCCTCTGCCGAAGCCGCCTTAAGCCGCTCCAGCAAGGGATCGCTGACCACCAGCCCGGAAAACGAACCCTCCCGATCATCGCCAGTCGTAGGTGTTAGATTCTCGGGCAGGGCGACATGCTGACTAATGCCGATCTCGTGGACCGTAAGCTCCGGTGCACCCGCAAAGGTGTAGGAGACCGGCTTGCGCTGCAGGAGTTGCGGTCTCTCCCGCTCCGAACCAAGCAGCAGTAGCGCCTCTCCGTCTTTCGGCGAACTCTCGGACACTGCGATCCCCGCCGCCTCCAGCAACCGTTTATAATCCGTGAACGAGATCAGCGGCAGCCGATCCAGCGTGTTGGAAGAGCTTGAAGATACCACTTCCGCGAGAATGATAGGCAGGCTTAGTGTACGGTACGCAATTCCGCGTGACCCAAGCTCACTTCGAATCGCCTCCAGATGCTCATCCTCTGCTTCGCTATCTCCTTTGGCCACATAGGCGATGTCCACCGGATAATCCTGTTCAAATTGATCCGCGAGCCGATTGACCGAGGCGAAGGCGCCTACCGCGCAGAACGTGACTGTCGAAATGATCGTCACAAGAAAGAACATCCGGGCATTCTCTTTCATTCGGTAAGCGAGACTGGATACGGTAATCAAGTTTGTTTTATTCCAATAATAATCGAGTTGCCGTTTGATCCGTTGAATCAGAAACACACTTAGCTGCGTGTAGAAGAAATACGTACCCGCTATCGTCATCGCTGTCACCGGCAGCATACGGGTCAGCACGTTGGACGCCGTAGCTGTAGCCGCCAGCCCATAGCTGATACCAAGCAACCCTGCCCCCAGCAACGATAAAATCAGGGAAGCCTGCGGCGGAGAGGCGGGCTTCATCTCGGCCTGGAACAACTCAATCAACCGGTGCGAACCCAGCAGCATGGTCGTACAAAGCGAAATGATCAGAAACAACAGCGAGAACGCCCCTAATGTCAGCAACAAACCTTGCCAAGGCACATGAAAGGATAGCTGTGGAACACCGAGCAGATTGGAGCCTGCCATCAGAAACAGCTTGGCCAGCAGAAGTCCCCCGCCAATTCCACACACCAGCGCCCCTGCACCAATCAACAGATGCTCCAGGAAGACGAGGTTGCGCAATTGCTTCTCGGTCATGCCGTGCAGCAGCAAGATCCCAAACTCGCGCTTGCGCGAGCGTAGAAAAGACCCCACGGAGTAAATCACGAAGAAGAATACAAACACGTACATGATCACTTCGGCGGACCAGAGCACTAACACAGCTGAACGATACATCACTTCTTGCTGAAGGCCGGGATGAAACAGAAACAAAGCGCAGACGAAAAAGATCATTACCGAAAACGCGCTACTCAGAAAATAAGCAGCGTACGTTCGTTTGTTCCGCAGGACATTGTTATAGGCGAATTGACGAAAGGTCATGACTGTCCCCTCCCAGCAGCGACATCATGTCGATGATTTTCTGGAAGAAGGCCTGCCGATTGTCCCCGCGATACATTTCGTTGTACAGCTTCCCATCTTTGATGAAAATGACCCGATGGCAATAACTCGCCGCCAGCGCATCATGTGTGACCATCAGAATCGTCGCCCGATGCGATTCATTCATGGCAGCGAACGCCTCCATCACATCTCGGGAAGCATTCGAGTCCAGGTTGCCTGTCGGCTCATCGGCCAAGATCAGCGAAGGCTGATGGATCATCGCGCGGGCAATCGCTGTCCGCTGCATTTGCCCGCCCGACAGTTCATAAGCATATTTGGACAGGATTCCCTCGATCCCAAGTCGCCGCGCCATCTCTAGCGCCTTGGCTTTCATGACCGGGACAGAAACCCCATCCAACGTTAAGGGCAATACGATGTTCTCCTCCACCGTCAGCGTGTCCAGCAGGTTGAAATGCTGAAAAATAAACCCCAGCTCCCGCCTCCGGAACAACGCCGTCTGCTCCCGATTCATCCGTTGCGGGTCCTGCCCCTGCAAAGTAACCGTCCCCGAAGTGGGTTCGTCGATGGTGGCGATAACGTTAAGCAGCGTTGTTTTGCCGCTGCCGGACGGCCCCATGATGCCAACGAACTCTCCTTCCTGGATTCGGAAACTTACACCATCCAAGGCTTTGGTCGCAATTTTCCCTTCATAGATTTTCGTTAACGCCGATACTTCCAATACCGCCATGCTGATCTAGCGCTCCTTCTTATTCAGTCCATCTATCTCGATTATAGGAAAGCTGTCAGCCTGCGCTCCATCGCTTAACCTTACAGTTACCTTACTCCCTTGTAAGCTTTACGGGTTCGGTTGAAAGATAATCCGCACGGTCGTCCCTGCACCGTACTGCGATTCCAGCTCCAGACGATGCCCTAGCTTCGTACAGATTTCCTTCGCTAAGTACAACCCCATCCCGGTGGATTCCGGAAAGCTCCGACCGTTGTCTCCCGTAAAATAAGCGTCGAATACCCGCGGCAGATCACTGGCTGGAATCCCTATGCCTTCATCCTCAATCTCCAGCACCGTCTCACGTCCGCGTACAAAGCCGTGGAAATACAGATTCGCCCGTTCCTTCACGGTATATTTTACAGCATTAGTGATCAGCTGCGTCACCACGAATGACAGCCATTTCTCATCCGTAGTAACCTGAAGTCCCTCAGGAATTTCGATCATGGGATAAACCTTACGCCGGATGAACAATCTTTTCTGGGCTGACGTCACGGAACGTACCAAGACCGCCAAATCGAGTGTTTCGGCCACAAAATCATGCTCAAACGTATCCAACCGAGCTGTATAAAGCACCATTTCCAATCCTTTGCGCAACCGATCCAGCTCATCGGCAATTGCCACAGACTGAGTGTCATCTTCATGCTGCACCATCAGATGGATGACGGACAACGGCGTTTTCATTTGATGCACCCATTGATTGATAAAATGGCGATGCCCCTCGATCTTGCTCTGCTGCTCGCCGATTTCCTGCAAGTACAGACGATATTGCGCCTTCAAGAAGCGCTGCAGGGAGTCGGCCAGCGGCGAGCCCGGCTTCATTTCGGCAAAGGAGCGCAGCGAATCGGGCATCTGCTCCAGCAAGCGGTAGAACGAGCGGTTGGTCCAATAACGGACGATGAGAAAGATAGCCAAGATGCACGTGCTCAGGAGCGCCCCGTATACACTGATCGCCGCATGGCGGTAACCGTCAAGCCAGTACACCAAAGTCAATACAGCGAGTTGCAGCAAATACACGATAATATACGGACGTTGATCCCGCCAAAATAAACGCATGGGCTCACTCCCCCCAAAGAGGCACGAGCCGATAACCTTGACCTCGAACAGTTTGCAGCGCATTATCAATCCCGAGAGCGGACAGCTTCTTTCGCACCCGAGTCACGTAAACGTTAAGCGTATTGTCGTCGACAAACGCCTGGTCATCCCAAATCTTCTCCAGCAGTCGGTCCCGGCTGACCACCTGCTCGATTTTACTCATCAACTCGTCCAAAATTTTAACCTCGGTTAAGCTCAGCTCAATTCGTTGATCCCGCAAGCTGAGGGACAGGCGGTCCCGGTCCAACCGCAGCCCGGCGACCGTTACCGTACGGTCATCTCCACTCCCGGCATAAGTTCCATAGGCGCGGCGCAGCTGGCTTTTGATTTTGGCAATCACGATATCGTAATCAAACGGTTTGGTGATATAATCGTCAGCTCCATTTTCCAAGGCCATCACCTGATCCATCTTTCCTTCACGCGCCGACAAGAACACGATTGGACAGGTCGATAAGTTGCGGATCTGGCGACACCAATAGTAGCCGTCGTATTTCGGCAGGTTGACGTCCAGCAGCACAAGATGCGGAGCGTAGCGCTCAAACTCGGTTTTCACTTCGCTGAAGTCCGAGGCCGCCAACGTTTCGTAGCCAAACCGTTGTAAATATTGCTCCAGCAGCTCCACAAGCGGCTTGTCATCTTCCACAATAAAGATTTTGAACATCGTGTTTCTCCTTTTCTAGCAATCCCACTCCCTGCATTGTAGCAAATAATCCCCCCAGAAATAAAATAGAGAGGCTTAGCCGTGAAGCTGTCACCTCTCTTAACCGCATCAATGTGTTAGATTTCCTCGTCGCTCCAGAACACATCCCGCCGTTTCGGCCGGGCAAGCAGCTTGATTCCCCCGCCGATCAGCAAGACGGCGACGATCGTCGGACGGAGGTATTTTTCAATTCGATAGTAGATATGAAGCTCGGGGAAATTAGCATCTAGTACTGGAATGATCAGTTCCATCCCCACGAAATAAATTCCTAGCAGAATCAACGCAATGCCCAGCCAATGCTGGTATTCACCGCGGGTTTCCAGCAGCGGTTGATCCTCCATAGGTAAAATTCCGTAGCGGCTCGTCTGCTGCAGGCCGTCGAAGAAACAATAAAACCAGATGATCGGGAGGATGAACAAAAACACCGATAACCGAAACACATCAATGATATAGAAGCTGCCCAGGAACAGGACCATCATTTGCAGGCCGCGTTTCTGCAACCCGAGGTACATTTGACCTGCCCCGGGAAATGCGGATAACAATGTCGCCAGCACTTTGCTGCGCCGACCTTCTATTCTTCCGGCTTCCCAGTCGTCAAAGGGGGTTCGGTCAACCAACGGCTCGCCCGCTAATTTCCGGTGCACGAGCTGCACCGCATCGAACATGCTGTACAGCCAAATGATCGGCAGCAGACCAAGGAACAGCAGAAACACGGAATCATGTGTAAGGCCAGATACAAAAAACATCATCGTGATCAAGCCAAAAAAGGCGATCAAAAACGAAAGCCCGCGCTGCATAAGTCCAAGTTGAAAATGACCCAGACCGGGTACAAACGACAGCAAGATGGTAAAGAATTTCTCCGACTCTCTTCCTTCGCCGGTCATCTGACGAACATGCTCCCGGTAAGCCCGTTCCTCCGGCGATTCGCGAAGCATCGTGATCAACAGGTCAAACATCGAGATCAACCAGAGAATAATGGACGCGACCAAGGTGAACATGGCCATCTCCCCGCTGTCCGCAGCCATTGCTACAACCAATCCAAACAAAATTCCGCCAAAAAACAGGATCGGATAGGTGATCCCTCTTCCTTTTTTGCCCCAATAGAGATGTCCCAGACCAGGGATAAAATTTAACAGTAAAGCTAACAGTCGATTTCGCTCATACGGCATATGCTTTCTTCCTTTCCTCTATCATCGCTTCATACCATTCCTATAGAAAATGAATTTGTTATCGTTGCCAGCTGTCAAGCCAGCTGGTTGTTGCCTTCATCATCCGCTCGCTCAGAGAGGATGAGTTCGGACGTTGGATCAGTTGATTGCTTTTTAACGCGATATGATCAAAAACACCGCTTCCCAGCAGCAATGCGGTCAAAGTTGCCGCAATCACATAGTGCAGCAACGGATGACGACTCCAGGCTCTGCGGCTGCCGGTGCGCGCCTTCCTCTCCCTTGCACACGGAAGCTTTTCTATGATCGATTGCCGATAGGCTGCCTCATCTATCGGTCCCGGAAGCTCGCGTTCCACGGAGGATAGTACAGCCGCATAACCAGCAAAGACCGCCTCATCCCCTTGCAGTAAGGCTTCCAAGCGTGACTCCGTGTTCGCATCCAGTTCGCCGCTAATATAACTGCGCCATAGCGCTAAATCCTCTGGCTTATGTTGGCTCATCCCCATTCCTCCCTTGACCAGTGCTCACGAATATAGGCCCTCGCCCGGTATAGCTTCGATTCTATTGTTTTCACCGCTACACCTAACTCTGCGGCGATTTGATCATGACTTTTGCCTTCCAGATAAAATTTCGTAACGATCTGACGATGCCCCGCCGGAAGCGCGGCAATTCTTCGACGGACCTCCACAGTCCGCTCAGCATGGAGTAAACCAAACAGATTACCTTCATCCGAATCCGTTGCGTGCAGGTCCAGATCCGCCGGGTCCCAATGCTCTTCCTTGCGCCGGTCCCGCTTCCGCTTGATGTCAATCGACTTGTTAACGGCGATCCGGGTCAACCAGGTTTTAAGACCTTGAGAGCGATACTCCGGGAGAGATTTATAGATTTGCAGGAAGGTTTCCTGGGCAGCATCCTCCGCTTCCTTGGCATCATGCAGCACCGAGTAGGCTACTCGATACACATAGGTCCCATATTCCTGGATCAACCAAGGAAAGACGCTGTGATCTCCCTTCTGAAATCTTAGAACAAACGATCTTTCATCAATAACTCTCCCCTCCTCCCATCATATTGACGACGGTTGTCCGCCCTGCCCCTGCATACTAATTGAAAAAACGTTTGAACCCGCAAAAGTGCTACAAAACTACCCAAAAAATTGTTTATGTCATAAATGTTTACATTAAATTCAACTATTTAAATATTTTAAAACTGACTTAAAAATCGTTCTACAAATCGTTAGAGCTTGATAACTAAAGGTTTAAGCGCTTTATTCGCCATTTAACCTGTTTGTCAATATACATGACATCAAACTATAATTTCTCTCAAGTTAACAACCGTTGTGGCAGTTTTTATTACATAACGTTAACTTAATAACATCTTGGAGGTTGATGGAATGAAGAAGTGGACATCCCGAAGTTTAAAGACCTTATTAGTTACCGGCCTCGCCGTGACTGCACTGCTCCCCAATTTATATCTCGCGCCAGCTTCTGCAGCCGAAACGGTGACAGGTACCGTTACCGCGACCGAAGTTGTCAAGAAACTGCCGAAAGTGCAGGTCATCGCCACCGGCGGCACACTTGCCGGGCAATCCACGGATGAAACGAGCTTCCAAACCTATCGAGCCGGCTCGCTGCCAATTGCCGATCTCGTAGCCTCCCTCCCCAATAAAGACCAAATCGCCGATGTCTCTACATATCAATTCGGCAACTCTGGCTCCAGCGCCTATACGATTGAGCAATTATACGATCTTTCCTTGAAAGTTGACGAAGCCCTCAAAACCCAAGACGGGGTTGTGGTAACAACCGGTACGGATACGATGGAAGAAATCGCCTACTTCCTGGATTTGACCGTGCGCAGCCCCAAACCGGTCGTTGTTACAGGTTCCATGCGACCTTGGACGGTCATCGGGACGGATGCGCCAGCTAACCTTTATAACGCTATTAAGTTGGCGGCGAGCGGAAAGACGAAATATTTCGGCACCGTCGTCATGCTGAACGACGAGTTCCATGCCGCCCGTGAGGTTACGAAAACGAACTCCTATCGGACCGATACGTTCGTAACGCCGGAAATTGGAGCACTTGGTTATATCGACGAAAAAACGATCCGCGTTTACCGCGCACCGTTCCGTGCTCTAAAATCGGCTGCAGATTGGGCAACACCGTTTGATCTGAGCAAAATCAGTAAAAAGGACTTGGCGAAGGTCGAAATCGCCTACTCCTATCAAGATGCCGGTGCTGGTGCGATCAGCGGATTTGTCGCCAACGGAGCCAAAGGCATCGTTACGGCTGGCACCGGAGCAGGTGGGATCTCCAAGGCAATGACCGAAGAGCGTAAAGCCGCTATCGAGAAAGGCGTTGTGTTCGTCACTACGACCCGGACCGGATCAGGCAGCAACTATTCCAGCGGTGAAGGGATTATCGCCGGTGACAACCTGAACGCCGCCCATGCTCGCATTCTCTTGCTGCTCTGCTTGTCCTTCTCGAAGGACTTCGATACCGTGAAGAACTGGTTTACGACCGTCGGGTATGGCCAAATTGAGCTCCCGGCAAAGTAAGGAAATTGAATAACTCTACCTCCCCATTCAAATATTTGGCAGCGCGGTTCTTAACGAACGCGCTGCTTTTTTTACTTGGATTGACGAGCCTAAGGGGAATCGGTAAGATTTGGAGGGAGGTGTTATCTACCATGACCTTACTGCTTACTCTGGGTGGAATTCTGATGTTTCTTGCGGTTGGGCTCGGCGCCTTCGGCGCGCACGCCCTCAAAGACCGCTTAACCGAAGATCGGCAAAAAACGTATCAAACGGGCATCCAATACCATATTGCCCACGGAATCGGACTCCTTCTGCTGGGTCTTACCTCAGCACAACTCGAGAGCGAATCGCTCATCGTCCTCGCCGGCTGGTTCCTGCTTGCCGGTATCATTCTATTCTCCGGCAGCCTGTATGCCTTGAGCTTGACCGGCATCCGCAAGCTAGGCGCCATTACGCCGTTAGGCGGCGTCAGTTTCCTCGCGGGTTGGGTGATCTTTGTGATTGCGGTGATCCAAGGCTAAGTACGATCTTACACAAAAAAGAGTGCCTCTTCCATTGAGAGGCACTCTTTTTATTTTATTGACTTATCGCATCCCGCTGCGGAAGCGTTGCGTATAAGCTTTGACGTCCTCCGCTGTACGCACGCGGTTGCGGCTCCATTCCAGCAAGATCCGGTCAATGTACCGGAAATGGACCTTTCCGGCAAATACCGCTTCCTTCAGCGCCAATCGGATCAGCTCTTCTGGATAACGGTCTTGGTCCACCCAGCTGGAGATCGTCTCGCATTCCATCGGCGAAAGCGGACGGGCAAATTCTTTTTCGAAGATAACAAATAAGTTCCGTTCCGGCTCCTCACGAACATCAGGAGCAGAATCTACCGGTTTGCGGCCGGAGGCGGCCGATGGCTGCGCAGCCAGCCACTCGCCCAGCCGCTTGTACATACCATGCAAATTATAATGCTCCGAATGGATGCCGGTTGCTTCATCAACCGTCTCGTCGATGCTGATCCAGCCTTCCTTCAATAAACCGCGAATGACCGGGGCAAGCGTTCCGGGTGCCATGTCCATCCGTGATTCCAGCTGCTCAATCGACGGGAAATCGTTACGCTCAATTTGCTGGAAAGCCAGTAACTGGATCAGCAACATCGCTTCTGTATCGCTTAAACGGAGCTTCCGGTAATGGGCAAGCAGCGGGTATGGGATGTTCACCATCCCCGCCTCCATTCCGAGAGCCATGCCCTTCGCCCAAGCGTTGTTGCCTTCATTCATGGCCATAGATTAAGCTCACCTTTCAGTAGCCTTATGGATACAACCGGTACAGCATCCGCGGGAACGGAATCGTCTCGCGTACGTGATCCAGACCGCAAATCCAAGCAACAGTCCGTTCCAATCCGAGGCCGAAGCCGGAGTGAGGAACCGAGCCGTATTTTCGCAGATCCAGGTACCATTGGTACGTTTCCGGCGACAGGTTATGCTCCTTGAAGCGTTCCTCCATCAGTTCCGGATCGTCAATCCGTTGCGAACCGCCGATAATTTCCCCGTAGCCTTCCGGAGCAATCATATCGGCGCAGAGTACGACCTCTGGACGATTCGGATCCGGCTTCATATAGAACGCCTTGATTCCCGCTGGATAATGGGTGATAAACACCGGCTTGTCGTAACGTTCGGCAATCGCCGTTTCGTGCGGCGCTCCGAAGTCTTCGCCCCAAGGAATATCAAAACCTTGCGTATGCAGGTATTCAATCGCTTCATCATACGTGATCCGCGGGAACGGCGCTTGGATGCCTTCCAGCTTGGACACGTCGCGGCCTACAGCTTCCAGCTCGGCCCGGCAATTTTTCAATACCGATTGCACCACATGCGTGATGAAATTCTCTTGCACCTTCAAGCTTTCCTCATGATCGGTGAAAGCCATTTCCGGCTCGATCATCCAGAACTCGATCAAATGGCGGCGCGTCTTGGATTTCTCAGCACGGAACGTTGGTCCGAAGGAGTACACTTTCCCCAACGCCATCGCAGCAGCTTCCATATAAAGCTGGCCGCTTTGTGTCAGATAAGCGTCTTCCTCAAAATATTTCGTATGGAACAGGTTCGTCGTTCCTTCCGCCGAGGTTGGCGTCAGGATTGGCGGATCCACCAGTGTAAACCCGTTTTGATCGAAAAACTCTTGCACGGCGCGAATAATTTCAGCCCGAATGACCATAATCGCCCGCTGCTTCGAGGAACGAAGCCACAGGTGACGATGGTCCATCAAGAAATCAACCCCGTGTTCTTTGGGCGTAATCGGATAGTTTTCGGTCAATTGGATGATTTCGATGTCGGTAACCGTCATTTCATAACCGGACTTGCTTCGCGGCTCCTCGCGAATAACGCCCGTCACGTACATCGAGGATTCTTGGGTCAAGCTTTTGGCTTTGTTCCAAGTTTCCTCAGATACCTCGTTCTTCACTACAACTGCTTGGATGTAGCCGGTCCCGTCCCGAAGCTGTAAAAATTGAATTTTACCGCTGGAACGTTTGTTATTGAGCCAACTGCCGATGACGACCTGTTCCCCGACATGCTCATTCACTTGACGAATCACAGTTTTGACCGCCATGCTTATATCTCTCCTCTAACGAAAACGATATTTAAAAACCCACAGGTTTAAATTCGCCGTATTTTACTTCGATTCCTGCACGATCTGCAACGTATCGCGAGCAATCATCAGCTCTTCGTTGGTCGGGATCACCAAAACTTCGACCTTCGAGTTCGGAGTCGAGATCCGGCGCGGTTCCCCAGAACGAACTTTGTTCAGTTCCTTGTCCAGCTCGACGCCCAAGTAGCTGAGGTTTTCACAGGTTTTCTCACGGACGATCGCCGAGTTCTCGCCCACGCCAGCCGTAAAGACGATGACGTCAACCCCGTTCATGGCCGCAGCATATGCACCGATGTATTTACGCAGGCGATATTCATACATTTCAAAAGCGAGCGTTTCATTCGGTTTGCCAGCTTCCCAACCATCGGTAATATCCCGCATGTCGCTGCTGCTTCCGGAAATCGCTAGCAGACCGCTGTGCTTGTTCAGCATCGAGTTCACTTCGCTGATGGACAGCTCTTCCTTATTCATGACAAAGGTAACGACCGTTGGATCCAAGTCACCGCTGCGCGTACCCATCATCAAGCCTTCCAAAGGCGTCAGACCCATGGAGGTATCCACCGATACTCCACCTTTCACCGCGGTCAAGCTGGCCCCATTCCCGATGTGGCAAGTGATGATCTTCAGCTCTTCAATCGGACGGTTCAAAAATTCCGCAGCTACACGGCTGACATATTGGTGCGAGGTACCGTGTGCGCCATAACGGCGGATGCGATGCTTCTTATACAGCACCTTCGGAATCGGGTACAAATACACTTTCTCTTCCATTGTTTGATGGAAGGCTGTATCAAAAGCCACTACGTTAGGAACGCCTGGCATGTTCGCTTCAGCCGCATTAATCCCCATGATTGCCGGCGGGTTGTGAAGCGGCGCCAGATCAAACAAGCGGCGGATTTCAGCTTTCACTTCCGGCGTAACGAGGGCGGAGCCTTTAAATGTTTCGCCGCCATGCACGACGCGGTGACCTACCGCTTGAATCTCGTCAACCGAGGACAGAACGCCATGCTCTTTGTCGGTCAATTTCTCAAGCACTTTACGGATCGCCGTCGTATGCTCCAGAATTTCGCTGACTTCCGTCACTTCTTCTTTGCCCGTCGGTTTGTGAGTCAGGATCGAGGAATCCATGCCAATCCGTTCAACCAGACCTTTAGCCAATACGGTTTCATCGGTCATATCGTACAGCTGATATTTCAAAGAGGAGCTTCCTGCATTAATAACTAACACTTTCACAGCCGGTCACCGTCCTTATCGTATTTAAAGAAGCCTTCGCCCGTTTTTACACCCAAATTGCCGGCGCGAACCATTTTCTTGAGCACGAAGGAAGGACGGTATTTCAGCTCGCCAAATTCGCGGAACATCCGTTCCAAAGCGGCCAGCACCGAATCCAGACCAAAGCGGTCGGCCATCTCCAGCGGTCCATATTGGAATTGGTAACCCATACGCATCGCTTCATCGATTTCTTCCGCAGAAGCAACGCCTTCGCCCAAAACATGCAACGCTTCATTGATCATAACGCAAATAATCCGGGATGTGACAAAGCCCGGAGATTCATATACCATGATGCCGCGTTTCTCAACGACTTCTTCAACGAACCGCTTCGTTTCTTCAAACGTCGTATCCGAAGTTTTCAGACCGCGAATGATTTCTACCAGGTTGATTTTGGCAACAGGATAAATAAAGTGCATGCCGATGACGCGCTCCGGATATTTCGTTCCGCCGGCAATCTCGGTCAAACTCAGCGTGGAGGTATTACTTGCTAGAATAATGTTACTTGGACAAACTTGGTCCAGTTGCTTGAACACCTCTTTTTTTGCATCCAAATCTTCCGAAATGGTTTCGATCACCATATCACAGGTACCGAGTTCGGCAAAGTGTGTAACTTTATGAATACGGGATAAGATCAGTTTCTTCTCCGCTTTCGTAATCGCCCATTTCTCGAGTTGTTTATCCAGACTCGTCTCGATCATGTTATAGGCATGATCCAATTTATCGGCTGTCTCCTCCACGAGCAACACGTCCAGTCCTTTAGCAGCCAGCATTTCACTGATGCCTTGACCCATTGTGCCGCCGCCGATGACACCAATTCGTTTGTAATTCATGGTCCTCTCGCTCCATCCTTTCATCATCTGTACATAATATGGTTTTCCAGATGTCGAAACATACATCTTTTAACACCCAACATATAATAATATCTTAGCACGAAGAAAAAGTAAAAAAAAATAACCGGCACCATGATTTATGCCGGTAAATGGACGCTGTCACGAAATTGACAACGAAATTGCTCGCCGGAAAGGCGTTCTTCTTTTAACAAAATTTCTAGGGATTTGTCAAATACTGCCGAATGCTGTTCCAATAACTGCTTCGTTCTGGCCGCAAGACCCTCCAAAATTCGAGTATTTTCGTTCATCAGCACCTCAGTTGTCACCATATCCATATTCACGATCCCCAGCTCAGTTAACCCCGACGTCATCATCGTATGCACGATTTTTAACGCCTGCTCGAAATCGTTACTTGATCCGGTGCTGCGACCGCCATAATAAATTTCTTCTGCGGCAGCCCCTGCCAAGGCGATCATGATTTGACCTTCCAGGTACGATTTCGTATACAAGTACTTCTCGTCCTGCGGATTGTGCCGGACATAACCCAGCGCTCTTCCGCGCGGACTTAGAGCAACCTGACTGACGCTGCCCGGAGCAACAACCTCTGCAGCAATCGCATGGCCCAATTCGTGGATAGCAACGCGACGTTTCTCTTCCTCTGCTGCCTGACGATCGGTCTGCTCACCCATCAGCACTTTATCGATCGCGACTGACAGATGTTCCTGGGTGATTTGATCCACGCCATCCCGCATCGCATAGATTGCCGCTTCATTCATTACGCTTTCCAGCTGAGCGCCGGAGAAGCCGAACGATTCCTCGGCGATCTTGTCCAAGTCGACGTCCTCCCGCAGCGGTTTATTCGCGGCATGCAGTTCGAGGATATGGCGGCGTCCCTTCTTGTCCGGCAAATCCACTTGTATATGTCGGTCAAAACGGCCCGGCCGCAGCAGCGCACTGTCCAGCATCTCCTTGCGGTTGGTTGCAGCAATCAGCAAAATCCGCGGCGTGTCGGACGTATAAATGCCGTCCATTTCCGTAAGCAACTGGTTGAGCGTTTGATCGTATTCCCGCTGCTGTCCGCCTTCACGTTTACCGCCGATGACCTCGATTTCATCAATGAAAATAATCGCGTTTTCCTTGTTTTCCTTGGCCGCGCGGGTTCTCGCTTCTTTAAACAGATCACGAATCCGGCTAGCCCCCACGCCAACATACATTTCTACAAACTCACTGCCGGAAGCGGCCACAAACACCGCGTTTGTATAATGCGCCGCTGCTTTGGCAAGCAAAGTTTTGCCGGTTCCAGGAGGACCGGTCAGCAATATCCCTTTAATCGGCCGGATGCCAAACTTGCTGATTTCCTCATGGCGCACCATGAAATCCAGCGCTTCGCAAAGCTCCTGCTTGGCGCTCTCCTGACCGCCAATCTGCTCAAAGGTCAGCTTCGCGGGTCCGCGCTTCTTGCGTTTCCGTTCTTGGGCGGCTCCAATCGTAATGCCGCCGCGCATTTTGAGCATGGCAAATACCGCACCGAATAACACGATAGCTGTAACGAGTGGAATGATGTTCACGCCAATGACCGCCAAAAAGACAATGAGTACAAGTATAAAGCCAAGCGCAGCTTCAATGATCCATTTACGCATTTGGCCACACCCCCATCCGTTCCGGCGTACGCGGCAAAATAATAAATTTGCTGTATTGTCCGTCTGTTAAGGTGATGTACACGTTTTTCTCATCCATTTCCGCCGTAGCCTGCAGCTTGCTGTTCTCCTGCTCCATCTGTTTCAGCGCAGCCGTAATTTGGGTATATTGCTTATTTTCCATGGCCTGAGCGACAGTAAACATCGCATTTTCCCACAACTGGTCAAGCTCCGGCGAGGAATGATCCTCGATATTCAGCTTCAATGTACGGCTGCCGATTTGCTTCTCCCCGTTCTTTTCGATGTGCCGAACCAATTCACCCAAATCCGTCCTGGGCTTCAAATTCAGCTTCAGTTCCAGCTCATCCGCCTTCACATTCATATCGACATGATTAACCCCATCTACACTCTTCACAATATTCTCCAGCGGACGCTCAATCGCCCACTGCCGATATAAGAACCATCCACCAAATAAAACAAGGGCGGAAATAGCAATGCTTGCAGCAATTGGTCCAATACGCAGTTTCACGTGATGTCCCCCTTATCTATATAAATAATCTACTATATTGTATATATTCACGTATATCAAAACTACAAGTAACAGTATATCACATCGTATATATAAATTCGAAGGAATGTGTGAATATATTTAAAAATAAAGTCTAGTAGTTCTAACCCGAAATGCTACAATTTCTCAAGCCAAACATAAAAAACGGTTCCGCCATTCAGGCTCTTCGCCTAAACAACGAAACCGTTAGATATGATTCATTCGTAGACTCCCCGTCAACGATTCGGCAGGGTGAACACTTCCGGCAAAGCTTCGCCGGTCGTGAAACTGAAAAACCGGTAGTAATGGTGGTCCTTCTCTTTATAGAACAGCTGCCACACCAGTTGATTATTGTAAATGCCTGGCAGCAGCCGAACCACTCGGATCCCCGGCAACGATTGTTTGATAATCTCACGCATTTGGCTCTCGGACTTGCCATCAGCCAGTAGGCGTATCTCCGGATCATGTCCTTCCCGCAGCCAGACCATCATCTGACGACCGGAGGCATCTTCACCTTGTACGACCCAGATGACTTCATCCCATACCGACTTCCAAACTTTGTCGCCCCGGACGAGATCTGTCTCTTGCTTTGCCTGCTGAATGGCGGCTCTTTCGGCTTCCCACGTATCCTCATGAATGTATAGATAAAACCGGTGGAGACCCAGGAGCACGATCAACAGGATCACAAGGGACAGCAGGATCCATTTCGTTCGCTTCCTCAAGCTTCTCTTCCTTTCCCTTCCTATGCAAGCAGCCTCCTTCTGGAAACCGCGCGCCGCTCATTATCGTGCCAGCAGTCCCTCAAACGCCGCCTGCGCCTCGTAGCGGATACGTTCCTCATCCAGCGTCAAGCAAGCCCCGTGTTTGACAACCTGCTTGCCGTTCACCCAGACATGCTCCACGTCCTTGGCCCCAGCGGAGTAAACGGTATGGGAGATATAATCTGTTCTCGGCAGGAAATGGGCTTGCTCCGTGTTCAAGGCGATAATATCTGCCTTCATGCCTGCAGCCAGCTTGCCTGTATTTTGCAAGAAGACCGATTTTGCACCGTATTCCGTTCCCATCTTCAAGGCTTCCAGTGCCGGAACCGCCGTTGGATCGCCGGATACGCCTTTATGGATCAGCGCAGCCAAACGAATCTCCTCCAGCATATCCAGGTTATTGTTGCTCGCCGGACCGTCGGTCCCCAGCGATACCACTACGCCTTTCTTCAAGAGTTCAGGTACGCGGGCGACACCGCTAGCCAGCTTCAAGTTACTGCCCGGGTTATGCGAAATTGTAACCCCGTGGGCTGCCAAGATATCGATTTCCTCGTCGGTCAAATGCACCGCATGGGCAAGCAGGGTTGGGCGGGAGAACATCCCCAGCTTCAACAAATGCTCTACCGGACGGACGCCGTAATCGTTCACGTTCTGCTCTACCTCGGCGCGCGTCTCCGACATATGCGTATGCATTGGCAAATCGAGATCATGGGCAGCTTGCACAAATTTCTCGATGAAGGCCGGCGGGCAGGTGTACGGTGCATGCGGTGACATCATCGTGGTGATGCGTCCTTCTGCCTTGCCGTGCCAGTTCTGCGCAAACGCGATCGCTTCCTTGAGCTTCTGATCTTGCTCTTCCGGGGAGCACAAACCGATGGCCCCGCGCATCAGCACGGCGCGAATGCCTGATTCCTCCACGACTTTGGCCACTTCGTCCATATGATCGTACATATCCAGGAACGTCGTCGTGCCGCCCTTGAGCATTTCCAACACGGACAATGCCGTACCGGCATACACATCCGCTGCCGTAAATTTGGCTTCCATTGGCCACATTTTCTCCTGCAGCCAGGTTTGCAGCACCATGTCATCTCCGTAACCGCGCAGCAGCGACATCGCCGCATGGCCATGGGTATTGATCAGGCCCGGCAAGAATAACAACCCTTTGCCGTCCAAAGTCTCGGCGCCTTCCACGCCTTCCGGGCGCTCTTCCCCAATATAGCTGATCGTATCGCCCTCAACGAGCATATATCCGCGAACCACAGGACGTTCCGCATCTAAAACGGCAAACGTCCCGTTCTTAATTAACCATTTCCAACTCATACGTTGCTTGTTTCCTTTCCGTTTTCTAAGTAGTAAGCCAAGCTCAGCAAATCTGTGGTGAAATCAGCGGCATGAATCCGAACTTCCGGCGGAACCTTCAGAATCGTTGGCGCGAAGTTCAGAATCGCACCGATTCCGGCGGCCACCAGCTCGTCCGCCACCCGTTGGGCTTCTGTATCCGGTACGGTGATGATGCCAATGCGGATATTTTTCGCCCGAACAGTTTCCGCCAGCTCTTCGATCGGCTGAATCGTAATGTTGTTGATCTGCTTACCAATTTTCGCCGGCGAAGCGTCGAACACCGCAACAATCTTCATATTATCCTTCAAATACGCATTATAATTCGAAAGGGCCTGGCCCAGATTCCCGGCGCCTACCAGCGCGACGTTAATCTGCTGATCCAGATTTAAAATTTGTTGAATTTTCTCAATCAAATAAGCGACATCGTAACCGATCCCCTTCCGGCCAAAATCGCCGAAATAAGCCAAATCCTTACGGATTTGGGCCGGATTCAGGTCCAGCTTCTGTCCAAGCTCCTGGGAGGACACCGTTGGCACCTCACGGCGGCTGAGTTCATTTAAGAAACGCAGGTAAACCGGCAGTCTGCGGACGACAGCGTCCGAAATTTTCTCTGACTTCATGCATTGTTCCCCCTATTCTCCATTACGATCTATGAAGCGGCTTAGGCTTCGGGATTTAACCATTCCGAGATACGCGGCACCATTTGAGTTAATGGCATATGCTCCATCTTCGGTCCTGGCAATGAGTATAAGAAATATTTTCCATAATATGATTCCAGGATCCGGGTATCATAAACGATCACGATGCCGCGATCCTGCGACGAACGGACAAGTCGTCCGAACCCTTGCTTAAAGCGAATGACCGCCTGCGGGACAGACAGCTTCATGAATGGATTCTTCTTCTCCCGCTGCAGACGTTCGCTCTTCGCTTCCACCAGCGGATGGTTTGGCGGCTGGAACGGCAAGCGTACAATTGCTAAACTGGTCAGCGCCTCGCCAGGGATATCCACCCCTTCCCAGAAGCTGCTTGTCCCGAGCAGCACCGATGCGCTGTTCCCTTGGAAGCGCCGGGTCAGCTTGGTGCGGCTGCCGCTGTCCATCCCTTGCCCGATCACCGTGATGCCTTCCGCTGCAAGCCGTCCTTTTAGCGGGTCATACACCTGCCTGAGCATCTTGTACGATGTAAACAGCACTAGCATGCGCCCCTGTGTCGCCACCGCGGCATCCGCCAGCGATTGAACCAGCGTGTTAATGAAATGATCATCCCCCACGCTGCCTTTCACACTTGGAAAATCGCGCGGAATCACCAGCAGCGCCTGATCACGGTAATTAAACGGCGATGGCAGCATCGCGGTGATCAACCGATCCTCTTCCGCTGCCTCCGTCAAACCAAGCTGCTCAATCATATATTGGAACGATTTATCAACAGATAAAGTCGCAGACGTCATGACGACGCTCTTCTTCCGATCGAAGAAAAATTGCTTCAACTGAGCGCTGACATCAATCGGCACCGCATACATTTGCAGCGACCGGCTGCGGAAGTTCCCGTTCGCTTCCATCCAATAAACGGTGTCCTCGCTCTCCAGCTTCATGAAGAAACGAAGCGCTTCCCGTTCTCCGGCTAAATCTTTAAACAACCCGCTAATATCGGTGATCAAGCTCTCCGCTGCATAATCGTCCTGCTCTTCTCGGATTTCGGACAGAAGGCGCTCCCCTTTCCGAAGCACGTCGCCGAGACCTACATAAATTTGATTCTCTAGCGCGGTCAACGTCTCCCAATCCTTGGGCTTGCGATTCGGCAGCAACCGGTACACGAACTGTCCAGGATCACCAGGGGCGGCGTCACTGCGGTCAGGCATTAAGCTGAACAGCAACTCGCTGAGCTTGTCCCAGCTCTCCTTCACATCCACCAGCGTAGGGAAGATTCCGTCGATGACCGAACACCAATCCGAGGATTTCTCTGCGGCTGACGCTTCGAGCGTGCTGCGGAGGTTGGCCAATTGCCCCGTCTTGCTGTCTTTATACAGCCGGGTCAGCGTATGCACAACCGTAAAATACTTCATATGAATCCCCAAATGCTTGCCGGCCACATCCTCTAAATGATGCGCTTCATCGATTACTAATCGCTCGTAGCCCGGCAGCAGCTGATGCCCCGCCTGGATGTCTGTAAACAGCTTGGAGTGGTTCGTAATCACCACGTCCGCGACACCGGCTTCGTGTTTTGCGCGATGATAGAAGCATTTGCGGAACCAAGGACAGGAGCGGCCCAAGCAGGATTCCGACTCACTGGCCACTGTCTCCCAAAAATCACCGCCGCGATTGCCGAGATTCAGCTCTTCGTCATCGCCGCTTTCTGTTTGGGTCAGCCATACGACCATTTGCGCGGCCGTCATCACATCTTCTTTAGGTGTAGAGAAGTCTTTTCTATTTATTTTATGTTCAAATTTGCGCAAGCACAAATAATGCTGCCTACCTTTAAAAACGGCTGCACGAAACGGAAAAGGCACGACCTCCGTCAACAACGGCACATCGCGCTCTCTAAGCTGTTCCTGCAGGTTGATCGTGTGCGTGCTCACCATGACCTTCTCTTCATTCTTGACGCTGTGGTAAATGGCCGGCAGCAGATATCCCAAGGATTTGCCCGTCCCAGTTCCAGCCTCAACGAGCAGGTGCTTATCTTCCTCAAAAGCTCGCATGACCTCGTGTAGCATCATGTTCTGAGCTTCCCGTTCCTCGTACTGCGGCAATCGTTCCCGCAGCCGTTCTCGGACCTGCTCCATAAACTGCTCGAAGGTCACGTTCTCCAGCGGATTACGTTCCGTGCTGTCCCTTGGCGCTTCGATGTCGAGCCAATCTTCCACCTGCAAGGCGAATTGGCGGTAGTAGACATAGCCGTCTTCGCTTGGCAAAGCTTCCCGCTCTTTTTCCTGCACCATGGCATCAAAAAACCACCCGAGATCGCTGTCCTCACCGGCAAACAGATCTGCCAAACGCTGTAAAGTCAATAGCGGCAATCGGTCACATTCCTCCAAGCATTTGAGGAAAATCAGCGCTGTCGCCAATGCGTCACTGTCCGCCTGGTGCGGACGCTCATGCTCCACCTCAAACTCCGCCGCCACCATCCCTAGCTGGTAGGAAGTCAGTGAAGGGAACAGAATTTTCAGGAAATCCATCGTATCCAGAATCCGTCCTGTAAACGGCAAATACCCCGTCTTGTCCAAGGCGCTCTGCAGGTAGTTAAAATCAAACGCTACATTGTGCCCAACCAACACGACGTCGTTAAGTAGTGGAACCATCTCCACCATCACTTCGTCCAGCTCTGGCGCATCCTTCACATCCTCTTCGGTAATGCCCGTTAACCCCGTAATAAACGGAGGAATCGGTACGCCCGGCTTAACGAAGGAACGATACACCTGAGAAATTGATCGATCCGGCTCTATAATGGCAAGTCCCACTTGAATGATTTCATCAGAGGACTGGTTACCCGTCGTTTCAAAATCAAGCACAGCATATTTCATTGCAATTAGATGTCCCTTCATTCCAGTCTCTTTACAGCATAACAGAAGATAGCCAATTTGAAAATTAATACAAACCATATCTGTAATAAAAATCACAAAATAAAACAAGCGATGCGCCGCCGTAAGCGGGGGTTCGCATCGCTTCCAAAACATGCCGTAATAAGTGCGTGAATTTCCAAGTCAATGAGCGATAAATCTACAATAACGACGTCAACTCGGGACCGTAATGGAGTTTCCCTGTACTGTTCGCACAGGCCTCCAAATTGGCCAACGGCTCGGGTAAGGACGGATCATGGTGGTGAGCCAACTTGAAGTACTCTTTTGCCTTGTCAAATACGCCCTTGTGCGCCTCAATACACCCCAGCGCGTTGTAGATAATAGAACGCAGCCGCTTATTTGCAGCCTTTTCCAGCACGATCCAGAAATGCTTGGCGGCTTTGTCATATTGCTCGAGGTGCAGATGGCACATCCCCAGATAGGTCCGGGCTAACATGCTGTCCGTAAATTGCTTCACCACCTGCTCGAATTGGGCAGAAGCCTGGGGAAACATCAGCAGCTTGTAATATCCTTGACCTTTCACAAAGGCGGGGTCATCCAATTCAGGAAGATCGGGAATTTCTCTGGACTCCAGACTTCGGAACGCATGGCGTAAATATCCCATTTTCTCCTCAAAGCTCAACCATTCCTCGATAATGCCGTCACTCATATGCTGAAGCAGGTTCCACTTTTTCGCAAGTTCCTGCTTCTGGGCTTGGCCAGCCAAGGGGTATTTCCTCGTGATTTCGTCCAACATCTCATTCATTTCCGCAAACACATGCTGAAACATCATTCGCATCCCCCCTAACGAAAATGAAATCAGTCCGAGCCTTACGTACATTTTTTGTTTCGCGGGACGATTTCATTCCGGCAGGGAGGAATTACACTTTTTGATGGATGGATCTCTGGGGGTCATGTGGAATTGTATGTGGAATTGTATGTGAAAAATCAAGTACATTTCAGCGGTTGTTGCGGCTTACACCCCAATGTACTCGAAATTTCATGTACAATGCAGTGTTTTTGCCCTTTTGGGGCGGAATGTACTCGAAATTTCATGTACATTTAGGCGTTTCCCGGGCATTTCGCCTAATTCTATATGAAAAATCATGTATATTGGCGAGGGATTGCGAACTACAGTCAGATTATGTGCGAAAAATCAAGTACATTGCGGTGGTTGTTGTTGCTCACAGCCCAACGTACTCGAAATATCATATACATTTCGGTGACATCAGTATAGTGTAACGCGGACACACCATATTTAAACACACCAAGGGCCCGGCAAAAATGCCGAGCCCTCCTTCTATGGCTCCTTCGTTACGCCGAAGGTGCCTTATTAAACAACCGATTTAGCGGATCATGGCGTGGAGTTCTTGATGCGCCTTTTCCACCGGCTTGTTGTTTTCGTCAACGAACACGACGGTTGGCTTGTGGCTGCGGACTTCTTCCGGTGACATTAGAGCATAAGAAATAATGATGACATTATCACCAGGTTGCACCAGTCGCGCTGCTGCACCATTCAAGCAAATCACGCCGCTGCCGCGAGGTCCAGGAATCACGTACGTTTCCAGTCGGGCGCCGTTATTGTTGTTGACGATTTGAACCTGCTCGTTCTCCAACAGATCGGCAGCCTCCATCAGATCCTCATCTATAGTAATGCTGCCCACGTAGTTCAGGTTCGCTTCCGTCACGGTGGCGCGGTGAATTTTCGATTTCATCATCGTTCTATACATTACGGGTTCACCCTTTTCGTTAAAATTACGTTGTCGATCAACCGCGTTGTTCCAAATTTGACGGCAACGGCGATAAACACCCCTTTTTGGCGGCCGGCTGCATCAACACGTTCATCCTCTGCCAAAGGCAACAATTCCGGAAAATCCGAAACTTCCACATAATCGATATTCGCCAGCGGTTCAGCGCTGATCTTCTCGCGGATTTCCTCCCGCAGCTCCCCTGCGGTAACAGGAGTTTGCCCCTCTGCCTTAGCCCTTGCATCCTCAAGACTGCGGGATAAAACAAGCGCTGCCTGCCGTTCTTCCGGACTCAAGTATACATTTCGGGAGCTAAGTGCCAAACCATCGGCTTCCCGCACGATTGGACAAGGAATCACTTCGATATCAAAGTTCAAATCCTCTACCATCCGCGTAATGACCGCCACCTGTTGGGCATCTTTTTGCCCGAAATAAGCACGGTCCGGCTGCACGATATGAAACAACTTGCCTACAACGGTAGTGACCCCGTCGAAATGGCCCGGCCGGGAAGCACCGCACAGCACGTCAGTCAAACCGTCGACCTTAATGTGAGTACGGGTTGGCTCAGGATACATTTCTTCTACAGTGGGCAAAAAGACGAAATCCACACCTTCACGCTCGGCTAAGGCCAGGTCTTTCTCCGGATCGCGGGGGTAGCGCTCAAAATCCTCGTTCGGCCCGAACTGGATCGGGTTCACGAAGATGCTCAGCACCACCAGATCGTTCTCCGCCCGTGCTTTGCGCAGCAAGCTGGCATGCCCCTCGTGCAAATATCCCATCGTTGGCACGAGCGCAACTTTGATTTGCTTTCCTTCTTTCGCTGCTGTGAACCGCGCATCCTTCAACTGTTCACGGAGCGGGACAATCTTCTCAAAGGTCTTCATGACCGGACTTCCACCTTTCCTTTACCATACAAAGTTCCCAGCGATTCCTGCACGCCTTGGTCCGCGCGGAAAACATGCTCTTCTGCCGGGAACGAGCGATTTTTGACATCCGTTACATATTCTAAAATCCCCTGGCGGATCTGTGCGCCGATATCGGCGTAGGTTTTGACAAACCGTTTATCCCGGTAATCTGCCGTATATTTCAACACATCATGATACACGAGCACTTGGCCGTCACAACCGCGTCCCGCGCCAATGCCGATGGTCGGAATACTCAATTCGCGGGAGATGGCCGTTGCCACTTCCTCCGTGACCAACTCCAGCACAACCCCGAAGGCACCGGCGCGTTCCAACGCCTTGGCATCCTCCATGAGCCGCTTGGCATCGGCCGCGTCTTTGCCCTGCACCCGGTAACCGCCAATCTGGTTCACGGATTGAGGCGTCAATCCGATGTGTCCCAGCACCGGTACCCCGGCTTGCACGATGGCTTGAACAGCAGGAGCGATCTCCGCGCCGCCTTCCATTTTGACGGCGTGGGCATGCCCCTCTTGCATTAAACGGCGAACGTTGCGCAACGTTTCGTCAATACTTCCGTGATATGTCATAAACGGCATATCCACCACGATGAAGGTGTGCTGCGCCCCGCGCGCAACGGAACGACTATGATATACCATATCGTCCAATGTGACCGGGATCGTCGAATCGTACCCCAGAACAACGTTGCCCAGCGAGTCACCGACCAGCAGCAAATCCGCCCCCGCTTCCTCAGCCAGTTGAGCCGACGGATAGTCGTAGGCGGTAATCATCGCGAGCGGAATGCCGTCTTGCTTCATTTTTTTCATTTTGACAATGTTTAAAGCTTGTTTCCCTGCCATGTGATCCATCTCCTTCGGTTTGGCTTTGTGCGAGTCCTCCAAAAACGCGCACAACAAAAAAACCTTTTAGTTTGGCACTAAAAAGGTCCGAAGTCCAAAGAAGAGTGAGTTATCATCCTCGTTCTTCTGTCTCGGTCCTCTTTCGGCTCAGAGCAGAATCCAACGCAACTTGATTTGTGGTCATTCAAAACGTCGGCCGACGGTTTGAACTTTCACCACATTCATACCTCCGACAAGCACCCGGAGTGCAGTTCAGGACGATGCCGATACCGCCTCCTGTGCTCAGTATAACAAATTACGTTAATTTTTTCATCCGCCAAGTTGTACTTCTCCAGAGAAAATCGTGAAATGTTGGCCATTCTGATCCATTAAGAGCAATGCGCCGCTCGAATCCAATCCGGTTGCCATGCCTTGGAGTACCCCGTTTGGCGTATGCACGATGATCTCCCGCCCCAACGTGACAGACAGCGCCTCCCACAAGTGGCCGATGGGCGCAAACCCTTCCTGGATATATAGCGCATAAAGCTGCTCCAGCTCCTTGACTACTGCGCCGATCAAGCTTGTCCGATCAATCCGCTGCCCGCTTTCGATCAATAACGAGGTCGCGATGGCTTCCAGCTCCGGCGGAATGTCGGAGGCTGCCAGATTGACATCAATGCCAATCCCGGCGACGGCGTACCGGATCAGCTCATCCTCTGCCGCAGACTCCACGATAATGCCGCACAGCTTCCGGCCGCGGGCTAAAATATCGTTTGGCCATTTGATGCCGACATCCACACCCGTGACTTTCCGTATCGCGCGGCAAACCGCTACAGCGGTCAGCAAAGTCAACTGCGGTGCAATCGACAGCGGTTGGCGATCGGGACGCAGCAGCAGGCTCATCCATACGCCTTTGCCCGGCGGTGAATACCAGCGGCGCCCTTGGCGCCCGCGCCCTGCCGTCTGCTCTTCGGCAAGCACAAGCGTACCATGAGGCGCGCCTTCCTCCGCCAACCTGCGGACTTCTTCCTGCGTGGAGGGCGTGCTGTCCAGCAGCTTCAGCCGTTTGCCAAACATCTGCGCACCCTGGAGGGCATGCAGCAAGCCGGCATGGCTTAGCTTGTCAGGCTGCCGAGTCAACCGGTACCCCCTGCGAGGAGCGGATTCAAATTCGTAACCTTCTTCACGCAGCTTGGCGATTTGCTTCCATACTGCCGTCCGGCTGATCGACAGCCGGCGGCTCAGCTCCTCGCCAGATATATATTGCCCCGGATGCTCCAACAGCATGTCAAGCAATCGGTTTGCTTCCATCATTCTTCACCACCGTTTCCACATGTTTCAGGAGCGTTGCCCGGTCGTTGGGCAGCTCACCTGCGGCAACCGCGATCAACAGTTGCTTTAGCCGTTCGCTAAGCCAAGGGCCGCCTTTGCGGCCGGCCGCTTGCAGCACGTCGCCGCCGCTGATGGCGAGCTCCTTCAGCGTATGTACTTGCACCTCGCGGTGCCATGCCGCCGCCCGTGCCAATATCGCCTGGTCGGCCTGCCGCTTCGCATCGTCGCCCATGGCCGCTTGCACCACCGCCTGCTGGCGGTGCAGCCACCACGCGGCGGTCTCGCGGCCAAACGCGACCTGCAGGCCGATCCAGCCGCGCCGCTGCTCGCGCTCGCCTGGCGCCTCGGCCAGGATGGCTTCCCACGCTTCATCAAAGCGGACGATCCCAGCCGCCTCTTGGGCGGTCTGGTTCGGGAACGTCCAGCTTTTGAGCAGCGGGGAAGCCGCCTCGCCCGGGGCGCCCAGCGCCTGAAGCAGCAGCGACCAGCGCAGCGCCGGCGGCGCAGGCGCCAGCAGCGGCAACGCCGCCAGCAGCGCCCGGCGCGGCGGCTCGCGGTGCAGCAGGCGGCGCGCCAGCGCGGCGACGGCGCCGGGCGTGGCTGCAGCGCCGCTCGCTGCCTCAGCGGCGCCAGCCACCGCCTTCGCGTACCGCAGCAGCCCGCTGCGTTCCAGCAGGGCCAGCCCGCGCAACGGGTCTGGGCCCAGCACGATTTTTTCAAGCTCCATACGCACGCGCTCCGTCGCGATATAGCCGAGCTTGTCCCGGCCTGCCAGGAGCGCCTTCCACAAGCTCAAGACCGGGCGGAACCCGAAGGTCGAAGCGAACCGGACCGCCCGCATCATGCGCAGCGCATCCTCCGTAAACCGTTCTTCGGCATCACCCACGCAGCGGATCAGCCTCCGCTCAATATCCATCTGTCCGCCAAACGGATCAATCATCTCCCCTTCCAGCCCCCGGGCGATGGCATTCATCGTGAAGTCCCGCCGCCGCAAATCCTCCGTCACCGCATCAACGAACTCCACGGACGTGGGACGGCGGTAATCAGCGTAATCCGATTCCTTGCGGAACGTCGTCACCTCAAACGCATGATCCTCCATCATCACCGTAACCGTGCCGTGTTGAATCCCCGTCGGGATCGTGCGTTCAAACAATCGAACCACCTCATCCGGCTTGGCTGAGGTAGCAATATCCATGTCGTGGACCGGGCGTCCCATCAGTTCGTCACGGACACAGCCCCCGACAAAAAAAGCCTGGTGCCCGCCATCTCGCAAAATACGCAGCACACGTTCCCCCTGAGCCAGCATGAGGGGGTCCACTTGACTCCAGTGTTGTTTTTCGATTGCGGACACCTCCTTTCCAATCACTACAAGCATAGACAAAAAAACGGCACAGCAAGCGCAGGACTCTCCAGCCCTGCGCCGTTACGATGCTATGAACTCATTTATCAAACTTACGGTCGCCTCAACCGCAAGCCGGATTTAACGTTGGCATTGGAACATTGAGCACACGGTAATAAATTTCTTCGTACGCAGCCATCATTTTATCACTGCTGAACTCGTGTTTGGCCCGGGATAAACAAGCTTCACGCATCCGCACGGCCAGCTCCGGATTCTTAAACAGAGAAATGCAATGCGCCGCCATCTGTTTCGTATCGCCAATCGGCGCCAAGTAGCCGGTCTCCCCGTGCTTCACCAGCTCCGGAATCCCGCCGGCGATTGAACCGATCGTTGGCACTCCGCAAGCCATTGCCTCAAGGGCGACTAACCCAAAGCTCTCTTTCTCCGAAGGCAGCAGCAAGACGTCCGCCATGGAGATGACATGGGCGATATCGTCCTGTTTTCCGAGGAAATGCACCCGGTCGGCTAAGCCTAACTCCTTGATTTTGCATTGGATCTTCGGCAGATCCGGTCCTTCCCCCACAAACAACAGCTTCGCCGGTACTTCCTGACTAACTTGATAGAAAATATCCACCACATCACTCACCCGCTTCACCGGCCGAAAGTTGGAGATATGCATCAGCACTTTCTCGTCGGGAGCAGCAAAATTCGTCCGGCAGCTCTTGGCGTCGCGCGGATAGTACACCCGCTCATCCACAAAGTTATACGTCAAATCGATATCTCGCGTAATATCGAGGACCTCACGAGTTTCCCGCATCAAATCTCGGGACACCGACGTCACTGCATCACTTTCATTAATCGCCAGACGAATCAAGTCCTTCAGCGATTCATCCTGTGCCAGGACGGTGATATCGGTCCCATGCAGCGTTGTCACGACTTTAAGCGAGTCACCTACCATTTGTTTGGCGAGAAACGCGCATACCGCGTGGGGCACTGCGTAGTGAACATGCAGAACATCCAGTCCTTGCTCTTTGGCTACCGTAGCCATTTTGGTCGCTAACGACAAATCGTAAGGCGGATACCGGAACACGTAGTAATCGCTGACTTCAACTTCATGATAAAAAATATTTTTATGGTAACTCCCTAAGCGAAAAGGAACGCTATGCGAAATAAAATGGACTTCGTGGCCCTTATCCGCCAGCAACTTCCCAAGCTCGGTGGCCACAACCCCCGAACCGCCCAAGGATGGATAACAAGTGATGCCTATTTTCAAAAATGGTTCCATATGGTGGGGGCCTCCTTTATGTTTGTTCCCTCTTCCAGCTTATGAACGATGGGAGCCAAATAGATTAACTTGATATGCGGTTTTCGTCATAAAACCTTCAGCGAACGGAATTAGAGCACGCTGACCAATCAGGGAATCGCGGGCTTTGACCCGTTCCACATATCCCTGATTCAGCGGAGTTAAGGCAACGTCTTCCCCCGGTGAACCGGCTTCAAATTGAGAACGGTAACACCGGAGCGCCCGCTCCTTCTGCTCATAATTTGCGCTCACATCGACGATCAGATCCGGCGATACCCAGTCATTAATGAAATAAAAATAAAGCTCAGGCGCAGCCACCGCCGGCTTGTCCGGCATATACCGACGCAGCTTGGCGTTGAACACCGCCGCCTCCACCAGCTTGCTGCAATCGATATGATCGGGGTGACGATCATCCCAATATGGAGCAAAAACCATTCGCGGCGCATACTGCCGAATCACCTCAGTAACCGCGGCGAGCTGCTCCGCCGACCCGGTTAACCCGCGGTCAGGCAGTCCCAAATTGATGCGTGCGGCTAATCCGAGCACATCGGCCGCCGCCTCGGCTTCCTGCTTGCGCAGCACGGGATTGCCGTTAGAGGACAGCTCCGCTTCGGTCAAATCGCAGATGCCCACGCGGTACCCTGCAGCAGTATGCTTGGCAATGGTTCCGGCCATGCCGATTTCGGCATCGTCCGCATGTGCCCCAAAGATTAAGATATCCAGTAAACCGTTCATTTTGTCAACCCCGGTTTATTTTGTTCTACCAGTTCGCGCCAACCGAAGTCGCCGCGATCCAAGGCACGTACCAAGATCTCTGCCGTAGCCATATTCGTTGCAACGGGTATTCCATGCACGTCGCACAAGCGCAGAAGTGCAGTGATGTCCGGCTCATGGGGCTGTGCCAACAATGGGTCGCGCAGGAAGATGACCAGATCCATCTCGTTTTGAGCAATTAACGCCCCGATTTGCTGATCGCCGCCAAGCGGTCCCGATAGGAACCGATGGATTTGAAGCGAAGTATTTTCCATGATTCGTTGTCCAGTTGTTCCCGTGGAATAAAGCTTTTTCCCTTTGAATACATGTTCGTAGGCGATGACGAAATTCACGATATCTTCTTTTTTACGGTCATGAGCTATAAATGCGATGTTTAACATATGCCTTATCCCCTTTATTCATCCATGAAGTGGTCGAACCCGTAAATCATGCCCTTGCAGTCAATAACTTTCTTAATGGCCAAATTCACGCCCGGCATATAACCGGCACGCTCATACGAATCGTGACGAATCTTCAGCGTCTGGCCAAAGCCGCCGAACACCACTTCCTGCTGTGCAAATACACCAGGTAACCGGACGCTATGTATCCGGAATCCGTTATAATAACCGCCGCGTGCACCTTCAATCGTCTCTTCCTCGTTCGGGTTGCCCTGACGAAGCTCCTTCCGGTTCTGCGCGATCAGCTCCGCCGTCTTCACCGCTGTCCCTGAAGGGGCATCCAGCTTCTGGTCACCATGGTATTCGATGATCTCCAGATGTGGAAAATACTTCGCCGCCTGCGCTGCAAAACGCATCATCAGGATCGCCCCGATGGAGAAGTTTGGAGCAATCAATCCGCCGATTCCCTGCTCATGGCACAGCTTGTCCAGTTCTTCGATCTGTTCCGGCGTAAACCCGGTCGTCCCTACAACCGGCGAAACGCCGTACCGAATCGCAAGTTCGGTGTTCGTATATGCGTACTGCGGTGTCGTAAAATCAACCAGCACCCGCGGGCTCGTCTCCCGCAGCGCTTCTTCTAAATTCGTGGTGATCGGCACGCCGCAAGCCGGAAGGCCAACCAGCGTTCCGGCATCGATGCCTTCATTGGATAAATTCACAGCAGCAACCAGTTGAAGCTCCGGGTCCTGGAGCACCATTTTGACGACTTCTCTGCCCATTCTGCCTGCGGCGCCCGCCACGGCGACTTTAATCGGTTCCGACATTCGATCTCCTCACATTCTTTACTATGATGATTGCTTCATTTGCTGCTTCAACCGCTGCTCCAACTCTTTAAGCTGACCAGCTGCACCAGCGTCCAAAGGAAGGGCCGATGCGTCCCGAACCGCCTGCAGCGCAAGGTCGTAGCACTCTAATTCGCCGTAGGCGATTGCCAGCCAAACCTGCGCATCCAACGACAACGGGTCCAGCTCGACCGCACGCTTTAACATGCGGGCTGCTGGCTCAGCTGCCGCTTTCCGCTTGGCACCGGCAGCCTCCAGCTGCCGTCTGGCCATCTGCGTCAGTTCCATGGACTGCAAACGATCGTAATGCGGTTTATATTCGTCCTGCTCAGGCTCCAGCGCTGCAGCCAGACGCGCGTGTTGAAGCGCCTTATCCAGCTGCCCGCTCCGGGCACAAGTGATCGAGTAGCGATAATGGATGTCCGCGTGATCCGGCTGGACGTCCAGCGCTCGTTCGAACCAGTGCATTGCCTGTGCAAAGTCGTTTTCGTAGATGCTTCGGTAAGCTCGTTGTAAATAATCCTCCGCCTTCATATGCTATCCCCCTTTACTGTAGGGATGATCATGCTAACAGCATATGAAGATTGACCCTATTCGGTGTCCTTTTTCGTCCAACGATCCGCATCGCGGGTCGCAAATTTATGCATTACCTTATCATGGGCCTCGGTAAGATTAATCCCAAGGGAATTGGCAAAGCATATGGTAATAAACAGGATATCGCCCAATTCGAGCTCAATCGAATTTTCCGGTTCATCTTTCTTCTTTGGCTTTTCGCCAAAGGTATGGTTCACCTCGCGGGCCAGCTCGCCTACTTCCTCCGTCATGCGAGCGAGCATCGTCAGCGGGCTGAAATAGCCTTCTTTAAACTGCGAGATATAACGGTCTACTTCGCGCTGCATTTCCGCGAGAGATTTCTCATTGTTCCGATCCAAGTGCCGATCCCTCCGCTTTATGTCCCGTTTTTCCCTATGTTATCGTAAGTAGGTGACGAAAACAAATCCTTTTTTAATCGGCGAAGAAAAAGGTATACTAGGAGAGGCAGATCTATCCAATTGCCCGCAGCACAGTACATAACATAAATAACGCTAGAGACAGGTGAGGTTTTTTCATGGCATTGAGCAAATTGACCGGATTTCTAAAAACACTGCTACCCATCATGCTGGGTACGGCGATTTATGCGTTTGGCCTTCTTTATTTTATCCTACCGAACCAACTGATGGAAGGCGGGGTTACCGGTGTGACGCTGCTGCTGAACTATGCGTTTGGCATTTCGCCTTCGCTTTCCAACCTCCTGCTGAATATCCCGTTGTTTCTGATCGGCTGGAAAATCCTCGGCGGACGCTCCATTCTATGGACTGGAGTTGGTATCGGCTCGTTAACGCTCTTCCTGTGGCTGTTTGAACAGATGATCGATCATGGCTGGATATTACCGTTTGAGACACAGACAGACTATATCCTCGTCTCGTTATATGCAGGGGTGACGCTAGGGGCAGGGCTTGGCATCGTCTTCCGCTTCGGCGGCACCACCGGAGGATCGGATATTGTAGCCCGGATTCTGGGCCGCAAGTACGGGTTCAGCATGGGACAGGTCATCCTGACGCTGGACATCATCATTATCGGGTTATCGCTCTTCTATATTAGGAAGGAAAATATTTTGTACACGCTTGTAGCCGTCTATATCTCCTCGAAAGTGATCGATTTTATTCAAGAGGGCGCATATTCAGCCAAGGCGTTTACGATCATCAGCGACCATGCACCCGCGATCGCCGATATCATTACGAAGGAGATGGACCGCGGCGTTACGTTGATTCCAGCCATTGGCGCCTACTCGAAGCAAGCGAAGCATGTGGCCTACTGCGTCGTTTCCAGGCAGGAGAGTCGGAGGTTGCAATCCATCGCCAAATCGGTAGATCCACGGGCGTTTATCATCATCAATGACGTCCACGATGTGCATGGCGAAGGATTTAAAGAAGATTAAACCGCACTTACCATCAAAAAAAAGCTTAAGAGGTTTAGGGTTCTCCCTTCCTCTTAAGCTTTTTTCGTAAATCCCTGCCTAAAGCCGGTACCGATTCATCTCTTCCGCCGGGCGCTGCGCTCGAACTGCAGTTACCGCTTGATCCGCGCGATACTTCCGAATTCCCGTGTAGGTCAAGGCAAGCACGATCCACAGCCCAATCAACGCACTCCAATACCACGGACTGTCCACGCCGGTAACCGGCAGGAATACAGGCTCGTCTCCCCGGCGGCCAAACAGCGCTTTGAGTTCGCCTTCTCCTTGCTCGATCGCTCCTTTCAGAGCCTTTTCATCCCAGGATTGTGCACCGCTTAGTCCTTCAGTATACGATAGCCACGACTCAAAACGGTTGATCTCGGAGGCCGGACGACGAATCACTGCAGCCGGACGCACGACATCGTAATGATCCTGCAGCGCCTGGAACGCCTTGCGCAGCCCCGCAGGTTTGCCGCCTGCACGCGCCTGTTTCATCTGCTGCAAATCATCGGACATCACTTTATAATATTGCTGCCATAAGGCCTTATCGGGATGTAGCAAACTATTGACCGCCAGCCGCAGCCGGGCTGAGGATAGCGCCCAGGCTTCAGGCTGAGCATCCGCCCTAACTAACGTCTCTTTGGTGTCCATAATCGTTTCCGCCAAGGCATGGATACCCTCTACCGAGGTTAACCCCTTAAAGGATACGCCCTCCAGCGCTTGGATTAACGCCTCCATGTCGGCCAGCGCTTCTTGGCCACTCCCTTGCTGCATATGCTCATATAGCCGTTCCGATGCCAATTCCAGCTGCTTGAGACGCTCGCTGCGTTCCTGTTCGGACATCGCCGGCGTCCCTGCCTTGGACGTAGATGGCTTGCTCTCGGTTCCGTTCTTCACAGGCTCTGCAAATACCACCGAAGTCCATAGCAGCGTCGCGGCAAGCAAAGTCAGTACGGCTGTTGCTCCTCTCAACCAAGTTCTTCTCACGGACATCCCCTCCCTACCATCATGGTATGGCAGGCTGTCCTACGTTAGAACCCCGGCCTCAAGCGCGTTTGGCTTGTTTCAGCGCAAGCCAGCCGGCAGCAACGCTCGCTACCGTCAAGATTACGGTAAAGACCGCCACTGCAGGAACGTCATCCCACAACGTCTCCGGTAACCAGGGATAAACTTCGTAGGTATAATCCACCGTATCATTGAGCAGCGTCCAAGCACCGGCCCCAAGCAACATAAACGTCCCAAACTTGTACAATCGGACGAACAACAACGCCTCTACGGCCATCGCCAAATGGGAGGCGACCAGCATCCAGTCCTGCCACACCAGCTCGCCCCCCTGATAGGCCCCGGCGAAAATCATCGTTACGGCCCATACCCCGTATTTCACACTCGTCACGACCGCTAGCCCCTCGATCAAGGTACGGAGGCGGAAGTATTTCGCTAACTTCGACGGGAACAGCAGGAACAACAGGCTTAACGTGAAGAATAAGCTGGCGGTTGGGCTGTCGGGGACGAACACGATTTGCCAATGTGGATGATTCCGCCAGGTGTCCAGCAACTGCGCATCGTACCATATATAGCCGTAAATCGTTCCCAAGAGATTACATACGAACAAAGCCCAAAGTATGAAGCGGGAGGATAGAAACTTTGTACCCCATAGATCCGATATCTTCAAGCGCGATCTCCCTCTTTTTCTACAATAATAGTACGATAGCTTAAAAAAACCTGATCGTAAGACGATCAGGTTTTTCATTATTACTTATTTTACTGTTCTGCTTTTTGTTTCGCAAGCCATTCAGCCAAGTGGTCGATGTCTTGATCCGTCAAGCCCGCGCTGATCGCAGTATCGTACATTGCAGGCATCTTGCCATTGTATCCTTCTTTAATAATCGAAAGGATTGCGTCCTTATCATGCTTGTCACCAACGCCGCGAAGCGAAGGTCCAGCCCCGCCTTTCAGGTCAGCCCCATGGCATGATACGCAGGTCGCTTTCTTGTATGCATCCATGGCCGGATCGTCCTTATCCACGATCGCCACTTCTTCCTGACGGTTCGCATTCGACGTAGGCAAGCCCTTCTCCCGATTCTCACGGGCTTGTTCTTCCCGTTGAATATGTTCCGGTACTTGACCTGTTGCTTGCAGTTCTTTCTGATAATGCGTCCAAGCGAAGTTCGTCAAGTAAACAACCGCGGCAATCGAAAGAAACATCAGCGTCGAGGCGATCGGACGCTTGTAGAAGCGGCGTTCCTTACCGCGATCCAAAAATGGAGCGAGCAGCAAGCCGCCGAACATCACAGCCGGAATCCCCATTGTACCGAGAACGACGTAATCGCCGGAGGCATATGGATATTTCAGATATTGATACAGGAACAGGAAGTACCAGTCCGGCATCGGAATAACCGAAGCCGTCGGATTGGCCGGGAAGCCCAGCGGAGCCGGTTCTGATATAGTCAGCGCCAGGAATCCAACGAGTACAACAACGCCAACCATCCATTCCTTCAGCAAAAAGTTAGGAATGAACGCTTCCGACTTACCAGGATACGCCGTATAGTCCGGAGGCGCAATAAAGCCCTTGCCCTTACGAACGCGGGAGTCGCCGACGTATACGACCTTTTCCTTCGAATTGTCATGATGAGCCATGTCCTTTTTGCCCCCCTTCTCTTATAGAGGTCATTCGAAACTACTTTCAATTCATTTAAATCAGCTTTGTCCCACGCTTCTTATAGCGGACCGGAAATCCCTTGTCTGCGGATCATGATAAAGTGACCTACCAGGAGGATCAGCAATACCGCAGGCAGGAAGAATACGTGAATGGCAAAGAACCGAGTTAACGTTTCCGCCCCTACAATCGTTCCGCCTTGCAGCAATTCCTTAATAACCGGACCCAACACCGGTACAGAGTTGGCAATTTCCAACGTTACCTTCGTTGCGAAATAAGCTTTGTTATCCCATGGCAGCAGATATCCCGTCAAACCAAGACCGATCATGACGAAGAAGATCAGCATACCGACTACCCAGTTCATTTCGCGTGGTGCCTTGTAGGAACCGGTGAAGAAAACGCGAAGCGTATGTAGAAACATCATCACGATAACCAAGCTGGCTCCCCAGTGGTGCATCCCGCGGACAATCTGGCCAAAGGCGACCTGAGTCTGCAAGTATTCTACACTGGCATAAGCGTTAATAATATCGGGAACGTAATACATGGTCAAGAACATCCCCGATAAGATCTGGATTACCGTAATAAAGAACGTCAAGCCGCCGAAGCAATACACAAACGCGGAGAAGTGATGCGCAGGGTTCACGTGCTCCGGAACCTCGTGATCGGCTACATCGCGCCAAATCGGCGTGATATCAAGACGTTCGTCAATCCAGTTGTATACATTCTTAAACATCCGTATCTACGCCTCCTTATTTCACGATGGTGTTCGGGATGATATCCCCCAGATAAACCCAGTCATCCTTGATCATAACCTTGTACTCGTCAAGCGGCTTCGACGCGACCGCCAGCTGCTTACCTTCTTTGGTGTAATGTGCACCGTGGCATGGGCAGTGATATTCATCTGGGAAGTTCTTGTCGTTATTCCAACCAACCGTACATCCCAAATGTTTACAAATCGGTGAAAGCGCATAAATTTTGCCGCTTTCGTCTTTGCGAATCCAAGCCGTCAGGGAAGCTGTGCTTAAGTACCAACCGTCTTGCTGCTTGAGCTCGAACGAAAATTCCTGTGGTTCGTTGGTAATTTTGCTCACTTCCACAACTTTAACGAAGGTCCCTTCGCCTTTCTTATGCAAAATCGGATCAACCGCAAAACGAACCATAGGAAGCGTCACCCCACCCACCATGAATGCTGTGGCGCCCCCTAGCGTATATGTAAGAAATTGCCGACGGGACATCTCTTTGCGAATAGGCGGTTTGTGCGAGGATTCCTGCTGGTCATGCTGATTGCTCATATGTCTTCAACCCCCCTTGTCAAGCAATTGTTTCCGTGCGTTTCAATGATAATTATCACAACATCGCGTAAGACATATTAATAATATATTAGCGTTTTAAGAGCGTCAAGAATTTGACACATTTTTTTGACCCGCAAAAAGCTTGTCCCACTTGAAATTGTCGATATTTTGTCACAATCACCACCGCTATTGAGCTTGCCACATTTCTTGGACTGCCGCCTTCACTCGTGCCGCAGCTCCTTCCTTCGAATCCGCCGCAAAACGGCCTGGCGTCACGATTAAATCCGCCTCTGGAAGCCCCGCATCTCCCCATTCAAAATCAGCTGAGATGACCACAGCGTACTTAAATCCGCTGCTCTTGACATTTCGGCACAAATCGTTTAAGTTCTGCGCCATATCCGGCGTCTCGTATTGATACGACGGGTATGTCACGACCCTTCCCTTGAAAGGGATTTCCACCCAATCAAGGATATCTCTCAGTCTTTCCAACTTTTCGGTGACTTCATACGGACGTTCTTGTCCAGATAATCCTGTGACCGGAATCAAGCAGGTATCCAGGTATGGGCTAAGCTCTTCCCAAGCGGAAGCTTCAATTTCACTAAATTTCATGTTGCATCCCCTTCTTCGATCAATGTCTTCCCATTATAAACAGGGATCATTGACAAATCCATCCTTCATCTCCTTCACAAAAAAACCGTCCCATCCGTTCGTATTGCTGTGAACAGATAGGGCGGTTTGCTTTTAGCGTTCTTCCAGTGTTTTCAGTTCATCCGTCAGGAGCCGGAAGGCAACCTCGTCGCCATTCGCCAAGGCGGTGTCAATCTCGTTGTAGATCTGTTCCGAGCGATGCTTCCGGAGCGCTTCGTCCCATATCATTTCCGCCGCCAATCCAAGCATTGCTTCATAAGTAACCTTCATCTGATCCATAGGATGCACCTCCAAACCATCGTTACATTGAATATTGTTCTCCATACCGTCACACATCTCGTAGATTCTGTCACTTCAACAACCTGCTCATACTTAAAGATATTCACTGATATCTTCGCCGATATGGGACGTTTGCCCCCATTCTCATGAATATGTCTGTGCCTAGCGGCATTCGCGGAACTAGGTCTAACCCTTATGGATTTGCTGAACCGCTTGCTTTCCGAACGGGGAAGCCTGCACATATCGTTCGCGCTGCTCGTCTTCTCCGAAGCGCACCATTCCGAGATGAAGCATCATCTGCAGGATCCGCTCTTCAAAGATCGAAGCTGGGGAGTCGTAGAAGAACGGCTTGATCAGCGGCTCCACTCGTTCGAAGAGCGAGGAAACCGTCACCCATTCTTTCGAACAACAGACAATCCAGTAGACGAGGGACAGCAAATTGGGAATTGGTCCTTTATATAATCTTAACCAAAAGCGAACGAACTGGATCATCGGTTCCTTTCGTTCCTCCGTCAGGTAGGCCACTCCCGTATCCGTCAGTTCCAATCGATGGTTGTTCTCTTGAATGAGACGGGAATGATAGGCATAGTCGTAGAGCAGCGCAAACCGATTGGGATAATCCTTAAAACGGCGGCCATACCCGAAACGCCACCCTCTGCCTACCAGCCCCTCGGAGACGTGCAGCGATTCCATAATCTGCGACTGATTTCTCCGATACATAACACCTTCGCTATTTAGCGGAATGTCATGCTTGGACACGTATTGCAGGAAGAGCAACAGGTCGGCGGATAACATCTCCGGCTCCTCCCGGTACATCGGCGGTTCGGCGGCGGCCGCCTTCACCTCGGCAAGAAACCGGCGCTCCAGAGCTTCGCGGAACCGCTGCTTCAAGTCCTCCGGAACCACAAATAGATAGCGAGTTTGCTGGGTGGTCCCGTTAAACAACCAACCCTTTTGGCGAAAACGGGTGATCATCTCCCGCGGACTCTCCCGCTCCTTGGCATCTTCCGTAAAGCGCGAGCCCTGTGCACAGGCAACCAATTCCTCCAGACTGAACTGACGACGACCATCAAACAGCAGGGTGTTCAGGAAGCGCAAATCCTCCATACTCATGCTGCCGATATACCGCTCAATAAAATCCCGGCGCCCTACCGTCTGCAGGATGGATTGAATCAGTTCATGCTTCGAGTGCCCGCTGCATTCACAGCGGTAATGATCTGCTATTCTGCTAAGTTGTCCGATATCGGCATAAGTGAGCATATCCGCAAGATTCATAGTTTGACCGCCTCGCCGTTTTAATCCCATTATGGGAAGGTTTTCCGGCGTTTATTCCCTGAAAGCAAAATTATTCCATGAATTAAGCAAAAAAAGAAACCGGCCTAGGCCGGTTTACTTTCGTTCCTGGACGCTTTCCTGCAAATGACGCGTGCAATTATATAGACGCAGGTCCCAGGCTTTCTCATTTTTCTCCAGGATGGTGAGTGATAAGTTGCCGATGCGCTCCTGGCATCTCTCCTGATACAAGGCAATGTATAACTGAGCCAACAAGCCGCCGTGGGTCACAACCAGGATGTTATTCGACGGGTAACGCTCTGCCAAATCGGACATAAACGACAAAGCCCGCTGACGAATCTCCTCATCCTTCTCTTGTCCGAGTTCATGGCGATCCCACTCTTTTCCCCACAAGGCTTCCCTCTCCGTTAACGTCAGCCCCTCGACCTTACCAAACGACCGTTCCATCAACCGCGGGTCCGGATCGTAAAGCGGAATCCCCAGCGTTTCAGCAATGATTGAACCGGTCTCTCGCGCCCGAGACAACGTGCTCGTCAGGACGAAATCCCAGCGGTATTCGTTCTCCTCCTTCAATCTTCTGCCGAGCAACTTGGCTTGACGCCGTCCCTCATCGTTTAACGGAATATCGCTTTGACCTTGAATTCTTCCGATAGCGTTCCAATCAGTGAGTCCGTGGCGAATTAACCCAACGAGCATAATCATCCCCCTTTAGATAGTAAAAACGCCCCGCCCGCTCCGAAAGCGGGAGAAGCGTTAGTACCCAAGTTTATCTTTTGGTTCGGCGCAATCCTTTCCAGGAAAAGAGCGCCAGCAGCATACCGCCCATGGACAGATACATCCAGTATTGCGGATAGGCCGGACTCATTGGTACCGCAAAAGGCTCGACTATCCCCCGGGATACGCTGGTTAAGGCAATGGAGAACTCCTCATACGTATCCGACTCCGATCCCGCTACCACCACAGCAGTTGGGAGGATCCCGGTCATCGGTTCCGCGCTTTCCTGATCCGTCGTAAAATGATCCATCAGCAGGAACCCGAAGCTAATCACGAAAATCGCAAGGAAGCTGGCGGCCCAAAAAACCACCCGCCGCCGAATACGACGGGTCACGCCGCGCTTCACATCAGGAGCCAACCAAGGCGATTCGGCATAAATCCGATCCATCACTCGCCGATTGACCGCTTCCGCTTGCTCCTCTGTCACTTCGATCGGTATGTACTGCAGCATGTCCAGGCATTCTTCCCATTGTTGGTATTCGCCCGCGCAAGACTCGCAGCCCAAAAGATGCTGTTCCAGCATTATCCGCTGTGGGTGTTGTTCGGGCAGGTCCCGTAACAATCCGAACAATTCTTGGGCCTCTTTACAATTCATCTGCTTTTCATCCCTTCGTAATGCTCGTAGATGGGTTCATAAAAGTAGGGTTCAAGCTGACTCTTTACACTGCTGCGCGCTCTGAACAATAGCGACTTCACGGCACTGACGCTTTGTCCCAGTATGTTAGCGATCTCCTGATAATCCAATTGATCGTATTCACGCAAGATCAAAGCTGACCGTTGCTTCTCCGGCAAATTGTTGATCGCTTCTCTCACCATGCCCACTTTCTCGCTCCGTAATACTGCTTGCTCCGGAGCGACCTCGCTGGGGGCTACGGGGATAATCCCGCTTTCCTCCAGGGGGACGTTGCCGTTTCGTTGCTTGCGGAGCTCACTGAGCACGGTGTTACGGGCAATCGTGTACAACCAGGTTGAGAATGAAGCATCCAGCTCTCTAAAGGAATGCAAGCTGCGAAATGCTTTATAGAACGTTTCCGAGCATAAATCTTCAGCAAGCAGCTCTAAATGAGCGCTCTTTAACATGTGGTACACGAAAGCTAGGATCTTCCGCTGATACCTTCGCATCAGCTCCGAATACAGTTCCGTGTTACCTTCCTTAATTTCGCGAATCATTTGGGAATCCGTCATTTGGGTGCGATCCTCCTCGCGCTTCCATAGGCCATCTTCCCGTTCGATTCTTTCCTAAATAATTACCGAACAGGGGCGAAAAAGTTGCGGTGATCTATGTAACATATACTAAAAAAATAAAATCAACAAAACAGCAAATTAACAGCATAGCCAAACATTGAGGATATTATACCATAGGAGTAGGAATTAAAAAAATATGCGTTCACGTATTATCCATGACAAAAGCCAAAGAAATTCGAATTCCACTTACCATATAGTCCACAAATTCCCACCCCCTTGCCTGAAGGCAAGGGGGTGGTCTGTGTATTGTGTATGGGATTGAAACGCTCAAATCGTGTTTGTGTCGGCATCTGTTTGCGCATATAACTGCGCCGCCGCTTGGCGAACGTCATCCGCTAGGGTGATGGCGGAAATCACGGCAACACCATCAGCCCCGGCGCGGATGACGTCGCGGGCCGTTTCAACCGTGATGCCGCCGATGCCCACCAGCGGCAAGGTGATCCCGCGATCGCGCAGCTCGCGGAGAATCGCCGGCCCCTGCGGCGCCTTGGCATCCGCCTTCGAGGCCGTGGGGTAGATCGGCCCGATTCCGAGGTAATCGGCGCCATGCCGCACGGCGGCCTCCGCCTCGGCGAACGTGTGCGCGGAGACGCCGAGGATGCGGTCGCCGATCCGGGCGCGAACCCGCGCGGCCGCCTCGTCCTCCTGACCGACATGCACGCCGTCGGCATGAATCGCAAGGGCCAGTTCCACGTCATCGTTGACGAGGAACGGCACGCCCCTCCGGCGGCATGCGGCCAGCAGCTGGGCGGCTAGCGCCCGCAGCGGCTCCCCGGTGAGCGCTCCCGGTCCCTTCTCGCGGAACTGCACCAGCGTCACGCCGCCGTCCAGCGCCGCCTCCAGTACGCGAAGCGGATGGTCGCGGCAGTTCGGGCTGCCGAGGACCAGATACGTGCGCAGCAGCTGGCGCATCCGGTCTGCCGCAATCCGCCCGCTTCCAACTCCGCCGCTCATCGGGACGCTCCTTGCAGCCGGCGATAGGCAAAATGGTTGGTCGGGCCGTGCCCTTGCCCCAATCCAAGCTCATGTTCAATCGCCGCTTGAATGAAAGCACGCGCAATTCGCACCGCGTCTAAAGTCGGCGTTCCCTTGGCAAGCTCCGCCGTTAATGCCGCCGAGAATGTGCAGCCCGTGCCGTGCGTATGCACAGTGGGGATTCGCCGCTCCACCATTTCGGTGAAGGTGGTGCCATCATAATATAAATCCACAACCTGCTCACCGGTATCGGCATCATGCCCGCCCTTAATGACAACCTGTTGCACGCCGTAGGCACAAATCCGTTTTGCGGCCTTACGGCGGTCCTCCATGCTGCGGATAGACAGTCCGGACAGCACCTCCGCTTCGGGAAGGTTCGGCGTCACGATGTACGCCAGCGGCAGCAGCTGTGAGCGTAACGCCTGCACCGCTTCCGTCTGGAGCAAGGATGCGCCGCCTTTAGCGATCATCACCGGGTCAACAACGACCCGGTTCCAGCTGAACGCGCGGATTTGCGCGGCCACTGCTCCGATGATTTCGGCGCTGAACAGCATACCGGTCTTTAGCGCATCTACACCAAGGTCAGAGCCCACCGCTTCGATTTGCTCTGCCGCGGCTTCCGGCGGCAACGGGTAGACGTTGGAGACGCCGAGCGTATTCTGAACCGTCACAGCGGTAATCGCCGACATTCCGAAAACGCCCAGCTCCTGGAACGTTTTCAGATCGGCCTGGATGCCAGCCCCGCCGCCGCTGTCCGATCCGGCAATCGTTAAGGCCCTGGCGATCTGGCTCATCCGACCCACCACCCGCCGGCTCCGGTCGCCTGAAATTCACGCACCGCCGCGTGCCCTTTGAGCGAATGCGGGTGCAGCTTTGCCAGCTCGTCAAGGAACGCGATCTGGAAGCTGCCCGGGCCGGCCGAAGCCGTCCGCTCGGCAGCGCGGGACGCGGCAGCGCCGTAAAATGCCAGCCCGGCCGTGCCGGCCAGCAGCAGATCGCGCTCCACCGCGGCGAAAGCCCCCAGCACCGACGTCAGCAGGCATCCCGTGCCGGTCACTTGTGTGAGCAGCGCGTCCCCGCCGCTCACGATCCGGCACTTCAGCCCGTCGGTGATGACGTCTTCACGGCCGGTGATCGCCACGACCGTGTTCAGCGCCCGCGCGGCCCGCACGGCAAGCTCGGCCGCCTCGGCGCTCGCGGAGTCGCCGGCGTCGACGCCCTTGATCTCGCGGGCTTCGCCAACGAGATGGGCGATCTCCGCCGCGTTGCCGCGCACGAGCGCCACCTTCACCTCGCGCAGGATGCGCAGCGCCGCCTCCGTCCGGAAGGCGGTCGCTCCCGCGCCCACCGGATCAAGCAGCACCGGCACGCCGTGGTCGTTCGCCGACTGGCCGGCAAGGATCATTGCCTCCACCTGCGGCGTCGACAACGTGCCGATGTTGAGGACAAGCGCGCCGGCGATCTTGGCCATGTCGGCCACCTCCTCCGGCGCATACGCCATGACCGGCGACGCGCCAAGCGCGTACAAGCCGTTCGCCGTAAAATTCGTAACGACCACGTTTGTGATGTTATGAACGAGCGGTTTTGTATTTTGCACCTTTTGCAGCACTTGGGCTAGTTCTTTTTCCAGTACACTCATGTAGGTTTAACCTCTCTTTCGATCATTTGGCTTGTATCGATGGATCAGTAGCTTGGCGCGAAGTTATGGCTGAAGCACCGGCATCGCCACCGGCCAATCTTCCAACCGATAAGCCATGTCCCAGAAGAGATATTCCAGCTGGCAGCTCTGCATAAAGTGGTCGACCATGCGTTGGCGCTCCGCCGGATTGGCGGTTTCCGCCCATTGATCCAACGCCTGTTTGAACTTCTCTGTGACACCTCCTGCACGTTGACCGTAGAAGGTGATCCACTCATAGTACGGATGCTCCGGCGTCGGCTGCACTTCCTCAAGCAGCTTCTGACCAATCTCCAGATACGTCCACGGACAAGGCAGAAGCACGGCGTAAATTTCCCCCAAAGTTCCTTCATGAGCTACTGTCAGCATATGACGGATATAATGATGCGCCGATGGGGCCAGCGGAAAGCCTTGCAAATCTTCAAATTTCACCCCGGCCACCCGGCAAAAATTGTGATGCGGATGAATCTCGCTGTTGAGAATAAAATCGATCTGTTGGTTAAACACCGCGATCTCCTCGCGGGTCTGGCACTTGGAAATCGCAATCCCGTAAATTCGCATATACGCATTCAGATACTCAAAATCTTGCTTGACGTAATGAATGAGTTGTTCTTTCTGTAACCGGCCTTCCGCAATACCTCTGACAAAGGGATGATCAAATATCGCTTGATAAATTCCGTCCGCCTGCCTACGCAACTCTTGAGAAAATCCCAAATTCTCCACCTCCACATATTTTGGCTAGGAAATCCTCTGAGAGGACAACAGCAAACCGAGCTGCCAGAGCTAGAGTGAAAGGCTGGGCGGGGCCCAGCCCCTCCTCATCAAACCGTACGTGAGGTTTTCCCTCATACGGCTTTCCGATGTTCGTCATCATGAGCATGCAGATTACAAGAGCGTTTTAAGTCCATATTGAATAGACAAAGACTTCACTTCGCGCAGCGAACTCAACCATCGTCTGCGTTTGTGTTTCTTAGCATACCACTTCGCAAACCGCTGCCGGATATACCAATCCAACTTCGCCATCTTCCTCTGGCTGTAAGCTGTGTAGTAGTAATTGCGCCAGCCTTGAATCTTTGGATTCAGGTACTCCACGTGCTCTTCGAAAC
>NZ_JADQ01000032.1:0-53064 GCF_000518465.1 Paenibacillus sp. J14
TTTTTTTCATTGGGAACAAGAGTTAGTTATCCCCCTAGAAGTTAAAATGAAGGCAATTGAAATGAAAATGTCTGGTACACCGGTGAAGGAAATTATGGAGCAATTAAATATCCGAAATAAGACACAAGCGGAAACTTGGATGAGATGGTATCGCAATGGCGAGCAGAACCGTTTAGAGCAGCCAGTAGGTAAACAATACAGCTATGGCAAAGGACCCGAACATACCTCGGAATTAGGGAAGGTTAAGGCGGAGAACCGGTTTTTGAAACAACAACTAGAGCTGCTAAAAAAGTACAACGAGATGGAGAGGGGGCATCGTCAAAGATTGTAATAGAGTGGATTGAGTCGATTCGAGGAGAAGTGAGTGTGCAACAAGCTTGCGCCTGGATCGGAATCCCTCGCGCCACTTACTATCGCTTGAAGGCAAGNGAGAAAATAAACTCGAGAACCACATGGTAGTGAAAATTCGCGAACTCTGAATCCGGCATAAATATCGCTATGGATACCGAAAAATCGCTGCTTTGCTCCGGATGAAGTGTCCGGTAAACCACAAATGTGTACGGAAACAACCAGTCACCGATTCATTTCCGACAACTGGCTGTTTAATCTTGAGAGGTGCTTTGATCCCTGTCTCACAAACGGGGATAGTCCCCAGTCCCTGAAGATTCACTCTGCTTTTTTTGCATGAAGGGGGGCGTTAAGACCGTCGCTTCGGCGCAATCATCAGCCCTGCACCGATAGCGATCAAGGCAATCGCTAATAACGGTTGGCCGAAGATCAGGCGGTTGTACAACGCGCCCAGCGAGAAGACGGCGAAGAACAATAACGAAAGCACGGTCAAAATGTTGATCGGGATCAGCAGGTATTTATTGCGGTTCCCGAACCAGTAAAACTCGAACAACCCCACGGCCGGAGCCAGAATGAAGCCGGGCCACAGGTACTGCCAGCTGTCAAATAATGTTGAAAGTTGACAGACGAGCCCGACGGTGAAGAGAATTCCCCCGGGGATGAGCAGCCCGGTTGCCTTGCGCCCAACGACCGAGAAATACAACCAGTGGAAGAACAGACCGAGCGGAAGGACAAATAAGGTCGGCCAGAAGGTGCCGAACAGCGTTCCCGCGCTGATCGCTTCCTTGCGGAAGAAGAAGAGATAGAGGCCTAGCAGGATGAGCACGGGCCCAATCCATGATTTTTTATTCCAATTCATACGCAAACTCCTTTGTTTATGTACTTATCTGTGATCAGCATACTACAAAAGCCGAAAGAAGACTTCAGTCTCTGGGGGAGACAAGAGCTGGACTTTAGTCCAGTTCCCCTGCCTTGGAATAAAAACAGCCCGGGGAAGAAACGCTAACCGAAGGAACAGGCAGGGCGGCCTTTCCATCCATCAGATCCTACTGAGGAGGTTAGAACAACATGGGAAATAACAAGCAGCATCGCAAGCCGGGCACCGGAAACGGCAGCAGCAACGGGCAGAATCAAACGACCGGTAACGGCGGAGAAGCGCAGAACGGACGCTTGGCGACGATCAAGAACCATAGCACTGAAGGCGGAGAGACGCTGAACGAATACATTTCCGGCCATGATAAGTACGAGGGATAAGCCGAAAGCCGAAAGCCGCTGCACAGGATTGTGAGCGGCTTTTTTCGGCGATGCCATCTTGAAGTAGCTAAGATACTTTGATGTTATTTTTGCGTGCCGTGCTGCTTGGTTGGAAGCTGGCCGGCCGGGTTGCCGTGCCCGCGCTTTTTGTTTTTGGCTTGCTTCTCCTGTTGATCGTGAACCTTCTCGACAAATTCGTGCAGATTTTCCATGAGGTTGATCGTCTCCTTGCTTGAAATAGGGTAGGTTGCAGATCTACATAGATCCGACTCTTCTGGATTACTATACCCCGTTCATGCCTTTTTCATCAGGTCGGGATGCTCTATACTTGCCTTCTTCGGACATGTACAATGAAGGGGACAACCACGGGAAGAGGGGGTAGACCATGGAAGTAAACAACAAACGTCATTTGCGATGGGGGATCGTCGGCTGCGCCGGTATCGCGATCAACGCGGTTATGCCGGCCATTGGCCAGTCCACAACGGGGAGCCTTGCCGCAGTAGCCAGCCGCAATTTGGAGAAAAGCCGGGAGGTCGCCAGCCGGTTCAACGTTCCGAAAGCGTATGGCAGCTACGAAGAACTGCTGGAGGATAACGAGGTGGATGCGGTGTATATTCCGTTGCCGAACCACTTACATAAGGAATGGGCGATTCGTGCCGCTGAAGCAGGTAAGCATGTGCTATGTGAGAAGCCGCTGGCGTTGACGGCCGCCGAGGCCGAGGAGATGGCAGCGGCCGCAGATAAAGCCGGCGTCCTGCTGGCGGAAGCATTCATGTACCGCCATCATCCGCGCTGGACTCGGATCCGCAACATTTTGGATAATGGTGAGATCGGTGAGCTCCGCGGCATCCGAGGCGCGTTTACGTTCAACAACGCGGAAGATTTGGCCAATATCCGGTTGAAGCCGGAGTGGGGCGGGGGTTCGTTGTACGATGTGGGCTGTTATCCGATCAGCGCAGCACGCTTTCTGCTCGGCCAAGAGCCGGAGGCGGTCACGGTATTAGCCCAGTTCTCTGACCGTCATGGCGGCGTCGATATGATGGCCTCCGGGCTTGTCGAGTTTCCTGGCGGCATCGGACTGACGTTCGACTGCGGGATGTGGACCGAACATCGCCAGTTGCTCGAAATTGTCGGATCGGAAGGGACGATTGAGGTGCCGATGGCGTATACCGCCGGAGGGGAGGACGCTGCGTATATCGTTACCGTTCGCGGAGAGAAACGTACAGAGGTACCGGAATCGGCCAACCCGTATGTGGCCGAGCTGGACGATTTCGCCGCTGCTGCATTTGGTGAACGTCCATTACGTTTTACACCTGCCGATGCGGTCAAAGGCATGGCTGTCCTGGAGGCATGCCTGACTTCAGCAAGAGAGAGACGGCGGGTCGAGTTATCGATTTGAAAAATTAAACGCGGGTTGGCTTCAGAGTTCTCCGTAGAGCGCTCAGGCAACCCGCGTTTTTTATTCTAACGTTAACCTTTATTCCGGCTTACCTACGTACATCTCGTTCGGATGAGAGCCTTTGCGGCGATTGAGATTCAGGCCGCTGATCTGCTCCATTTCAGCATCCGACAGCTGGAAGTCGAACACGTTAAAGTTCTCCTCAATCCGGGATGGAGTCACCGATTTCGGAATCGCAATCGTGTTGTTCTGCAGATGCCAGCGGAGAACGACCTGGGCCGGTGTCTTGCCATGGGCTTCGGCAATCGATTTCACCACCGCATCGGTCAGCACTTCACCGCCTTGCTCCAACGGGCTCCAGGCTTCGACGTAAATATCATGTTTGGCGCAGAACGCCTTCAATTCGGTCTGCGTCAGGTGCGGATGGCATTCCACCTGGTTCAACACCGGCTTAATCTCCGTTTCATTTAGCAGACGCTCCAAATGTTCGATTTCGAAATTGCACACGCCAATCGCTTTTACGCGGCCATCGCGGTACAGCTTCTCCATTGCCTTGTAGGTTTCCACGTACCGATCGACCTTCGGCATCGGCCAATGAATCAAGTACAAATCGACATAATCGAGCCCAAGTCTATCCAGGCTTTCGTCATAGGCTCGCAGCGTGCTGTCGTAACCCTGGTCGCTGTTCCATACTTTTGTGGTAATAAACAGCTTCTCACGGGGAATACCAGATTGCTTGATTGCCTTGCCGACCCCTACTTCGTTGCGGTAGATCATCGCCGTGTCGATGGAGGTATAACCTACCTCAAGCGCCTTAGCCACTGCGGCCGTAGCCCCCTCATCCGGTACCTGCCAAACTCCGAAGCCTAGCTTTGGCATCTGTAGCCCATTATTTAAAGTGACGAATTCCATGACGTGTCGCTCCTTCTTATAGTGAATGGTCCTAATTTTTCAGGGTGAGTATAGCATCCTTTGGTACATTTTTCAAATTACCTGAGACGACAAATGTCACAGAATTGACATACTCATGATGGTTCTCCCATATTCTCATTAATGGAGGTATTTCAGAAGGCAACTGAACAATCTTCATCAACCCCTCATGGAACCTTCATGCGTTTTAGAGGGGGAAGTGGTACTATTTATTATAGTTTTTAGAATAAGTCTTAGTGTAATAATAAATCGAAAGGAATGATATTATGGATAACCGGCTGACAACAAATACGGGAGCACCGGTAGGCGATAATCAAAATTCTAGAACAGCAGGGCAGCGCGGCCCTACACTGCTGGAAGATTACCATCTGCTGGAGAAGCTGGGCCATTTCGATCGCGAACGGATTCCGGAACGCGTCGTGCATGCTCGTGGGGCAGGGGCCCATGGGGTATTTGTCACTGAGCGCAGCATGAAGGAGTTCACAAAAGCCCATTTCCTGCAGGAGGTAGGCCGGGAAACTCCGGTGTTTGTCCGTTTCTCTACGGTGATTCACGGGCAAGGTTCTCCGGAAACAGCGCGGGACCCGCGGGGATTTGCGGTGAAGTTTTATACGGAGGAAGGCAACTACGATTTGGTCGGGAACCATCTTCCGGTCTTCTTTATCCGCGACGCGATTAAATTTCCGGATATGGTGCACTCGCTGAAGCCGGCTCCGGACACGAACATCCAAGACCCGGCGCGGTATTGGGATTTCATGACCCTGTCCACCGAATCGACGCATATGATGACCTGGGTGTTCTCGGACTTCGGGACCCCGGCGAATTATCGCCAGATGGACGGTTTTAGCGTCCACGCCTTTAAGTGGATTAATGCCGAGGGCAAGACCACATACGTCAAATACACCTGGAAAACAAAGCAGGGGGTAAAAAACCTCTCGGCGGCAGAAGCTCAAGAAGTGCAGGGTCGAGATTTTAACCATGCGACCCGCGACCTGTATGACCATATTGCTCGCGGCGAGTTCCCGCAGTGGGAGTTGAACGTACAGCTCATGCCAGTGGAAGATCTGGATCGTTGGAGCTTCGACCCGCTGGATCCTACGAAGGTATGGCCGGAGGACAGTTATCCCTTGATCAAAATCGGCACAATGACGCTAAACCGCAATCCGCAAAACTTCTTCGCGGAAGTCGAGCAGTCAGCGTTCTCGCCAAGCGTGCTCGTGCCTGGGATTGAACCTTCAGAGGATAAGCTGCTGCAAGGCCGGTTGTTCTCTTACCCGGATACCCAACGGTACCGGCTGGGTGCGAACTATTTACAAATCCCGGTGAACTGCCCGTATGCTCCGGTCCGCAACCATCAGCGGGACGGCTTCATGAACGTGAAGCAGGATCCATCGCCAATCAATTATGAGCCGAACAGCTTCGACGCCACTCCGAAGGAAGATCCGGCTTACCGCGACAGTGTAGTGCCGGTCAGCGGACACATCGGCCGGGAGAAAATCACCAAAACCGACGATTTCACCCAAGCGGGCGAGCTGTATCGAAGCTTTACGGCTGAGGAGAAAGATCATCTAATCTCTAACCTGGTGAACGATTTGAAACAGACCCCGGAGCAAGTTCAACTGCGCGCGGTGTGCAACTTCTTCCGCGCTGACAAAGAATACGGTATGCGCCTGGCACAAGGGCTTGGCGTAGATATCAACGGCTTTATTCCATCCAATGTCCAGGGATAATCGATATCCCTTTTATATAAAGAAGGCATCTTCCGAACCGTTAGGATCGGGAGGTGCCTTTTTGTGTGAAGATTTCAGCTCCGGGCGTAAGGAGATGTATGGTAAACTGAGGGCAGTAGAAAGGGGCTGAATCGATGAGGACGACAATGAATCCTGTGATTAAGCTGGCGGATTTACGCATGAGCTATGGGGGACATCACGTTCTGAACGGGGTGGATTTGGAGGTGTATCCGGGCCAGATTATCGGCTACATCGGACCCAACGGGGCAGGGAAGAGCACGACCGTCAAGATTATGCTAGGCCTGGTTGAAGGGTATCAAGGTGAGGTCCGGGTCTTTGGGCAAAATCCCGGCGACGGCGATGTCAGCTACAAGAAAAGAATCGGATACGTTCCGGAGATCGCCGAGCTGTACGATACGTTGACCGCTTCTGAATACTTGACCTTCATTGGTGAACTGTACGGCTTATCCGCCGATGACGCCGAGATGAAAGCTCGGCGAATGATGACGGAATTTGGTCTTGGGGACGCCTTTAACTCCCGAATTTCGACTTTCTCGAAGGGCATGAAGCAGAAGGTGCTGCTGGTTTCCAGCCTGCTGCATAATCCGGACGTGCTGTTCCTGGACGAGCCGCTGAGCGGACTGGACGCCAACAGTGTCATGGTCGTGAAAGAAATGCTTGCTCTCTTGGCGGCGCAAGGCAAGGCGATTTTTTACTCTTCTCATATTATGGACGTGGTTGAGAAGATCAGCAGCCGAATCGTTCTGTTGGACGGCGGCCGCATTGTGGCCGACGGCAGCTTTGACGAGCTAAAGGCTCAGAACCATGAAGGATCGCTGGAACAGATCTTCAACCAGCTGACCGGGTTTAACGAGCATCAGGATATTGCCAGCCGGCTTGTCTCGATCGTGCAAGGGGTGTAGCGATGAAAGAGATGAAGAGTTTGCAGGTGTTGGACCGGTTTCGCGGATTATTCGAGAAGATAGGCGTGGAATATCCGGTGATGCGCCGAATCGTTCAGGTGAAGCTGGCGATGGATGCGAGAAGGATGCCTACGCTGGCCAAAAACTCAAATAAGAGGCGAAAGCAGGAACCAGAGGACAGCAACCAGTTTCTCCGCTCTCTGTGGATGTATGTCCTGTTTGGCGGACTGAGCTCGATGTTCGTGCTGATGGGGGATAATCTGCTGTTTCAGATGAGCATCTTGTTTGGCATTATGATGTTTATGGTGATGACCTCGATGATCTCCGATTTCTCCTCGGTGCTGCTAGATATTCGGGATCGAAGCATTTTGGCGACGAAGCCGATTAACCGCCGTACGCTCACGATGGCGAAGACGGTGCATATCTTTATTTACCTGTTCTTTTTGACCGGAGCCATCGCGGTGATTCCGCTGGCGGTTGGATTAATTCGGCAGGGGATCGGGTTCTTTGCCCTGATGCTGCTGCAGCTCATCCTGATGGACTTGTTGATCGTGGTGCTGACCGCGCTGTTGTATTTGGTCGTGTTGCGGTTTTTTGATGGTGAGAAGCTGAAGGATATGATCAATTACGTGCAAATCGGGATGACGATCACAATTGCGGTAGGTTATCAGGTGTTGGTCCGGCTGTTCGACTTCACGGAGATGGACATCGTCTTCAAGCCGGCGTGGTGGCAGTACTTGGTGCCGCCGGTATGGGTTGGCGCTGCATTTCAATCGCTGCTTCATCCGGGCGAAGGGATGACGTATGCCGGGCTGGCAGCTCTGTCCGTAGTTGTTCCGCTGGCCGCCTTCCTGCTGTATCTGAAGCTAATGCCGGCTTTGGAACGGAACCTGCAGAAGCTGGCGGAACCCAGCGCGAAGAGCGGGCAGCAGTCGGGGAAGATGCTGCGCCGAATCTCCGATTGGCTTTGCTCCTCGCCGCAGGAGAGCGCTTTCTTTCGCTTCACCTGGTCAATGTTGGGAACGGAGCGCGAGTTTAAGCTGAAGGTGTACCCTTCTTTGGGCTTCTCGATCGTGTTTCCTTTCATCTTCCTATTCTCGAATGGACTTGATCAGGGCTTGGAGGGGATCTCCGGTTCTCGGTCGTATTTGTTTATTTACTTTAGCGGGATTATGCTACCATCACTCATCATGATGCTGCGTTACTCCAGCCGATATAAAGCGGCCTGGATCTACCGGACTGCTCCGATCTCCGGCGAAGCGTCCATTTACAAAGGAGCTTTGCTGGCGAGCTTGGTTCGGCTCATGTTGCCGTTATATGTGATTGAGGCGGTGATATTTGCCGTGCTGTTCGGAGCGTCCATTATTCCGGACTTGATCGTGGTGGGATTGGCAATGTTTGCTTTCGCGATTCTTTGTTTCCTATTCATTCGCAAGGGACTGCCCTTCTCCGAACCCTTCGAAGCGGCGGGGCAGCAGAACCAAAGCTTTGTTGTCATGGGATTGATGCTGCTGCTCGGCGCATTTGGCGTGCTGCATTGGCTGGCAACGACGCTTCCGTTTGGGGTTGTGGCTTACGGACTGCTCATGATCGCGGTAACGTGGCTGGGATGGAGACTGGCCTTCCAGACGCGGGGAACGCAGAAGGTGACGAGATAAGATGGCGATGCTTAAGAACGACGGGCCGCGAATTCGCCGGGAAAAGATCACCGTGACTCGGATGATCGCGCTATATTGCCGTAAGGAACATGGGGACAGGGAACGAACTCCTAAGCGTGCTGCGGTTCATCATCCCGCGTCCGTGTGGTTATGCGACGAGTGCGCTGAACTTCACCACTATGCCGAGCAGCGGCTGGACCGCTGCCGGTTCGGTGAAGGGAAGACCACATGCCTGACGTGCCCGGTGCATTGTTATGCGCCGATCCAGCGGGAGCGGATTCGCCGGGTGATGGCTTTTGCCGGTCCGCGGATGCTTTGGCGGCACCCAGTGTTAACGCTGAGGCACCTCCTTGATGGCGTGAAGAAAGGCCATTCACAGTAATTTCATAAATTGGACGACCCTCAAAAAATGTTGATCTGATGCGGGTTTCAGGTCAATATTCGGAATTGTGACATATCTCATGTGATTTCTGTCACAAAATTATTACTTTTTCCCCGTTCGTTTTCATGGATCAGTGATAGAATTCACATTAGATAATAATTATTTGAAAGTAGGGGAAAAGAAATGCTGGATCCGATTGTGCTTGCTCGCCTGCAGTTTGCGGTGACAACGATTTTCCATTTCTTCTTCGTACCTTTGTCCATCGGCCTTGTGCTGCTGATTGCCATCATGGAGACGATGTACGTTGTGAAGGGCAAAGAAGAATACAAACGGATGGCCAAGTTTTGGGGAAAACTGTTCCTTATCAACTTTGCGGTAGGGGTCGTGACGGGGATTCTTCAAGAATTCCAATTTGGGATGAACTGGTCGGATTATTCACGCTTTGTGGGTGACGTCTTCGGGGCACCGCTGGCGGTAGAAGCGTTGTTTGCTTTCTTTATGGAATCGACGTTTATCGGATTGTGGATTTTCGGATGGGATCGTCTGTCCAAGAAAGTGCACCTGTTGTGCATTTGGCTGGTTGCTTTAGGGACGACCGTCTCGGCGTTCTGGATTCTGGCCGCAAACTCGTTTATGCAACGTCCAGTTGGTTTCGAGATCAACAACGGCCGCGCGGAGATGAACGACTTCTTCGCTCTGATCGGCAACGGGCAGCTGTGGGTGGAATTCCCGCACACGGTGTTGGGTGCTTTTGCCACAGGCGCTTTCTTGATCGCTGGGGTCAGCGCATATAAGCTGATGAAACGTCAAGATGTGGCGTTCTTCAAAAAATCGTTCACGATCGGCATTATCGTAGCCTTGATCGCTTCGTTCGCTACGGCGATGTTTGGTCACCAACAAGCGCAGTACCTGGTGAAGACGCAGCCGATGAAAATGGCGGCTTCCGAAGGGCTATGGGGCAAGTCGGGCGACCCTGCTCCTTGGACGCTGTATGCTCATATTGATTCAAATGATCAGAAGAACAATTTTGAGATTAAAATTCCTTACCTGCTGAGCTTCCTGTCTTACAGTAAGTTCTCCGGTGAGGTTAAAGGCATGCACGAGCTGCAGGCCGAATATGAACAAACTTATGGTCCTGGCGACTACATTCCTCCGGTACGGACGACCTTCTGGAGCTTCCGGATCATGATTCTCGCCGGCTGTTTGATGATCGTGCTTGGGATGTACGGAACGTATTTGGCATGGCGCAAAAAGCTTGAGAACCCCAAAAACAACTGGTTCTACCGTGTCATGTTGTGGTCGATTTCGCTGCCGTTTATTGCGAACACCTCCGGCTGGATTATGACGGAGATCGGGCGTCAGCCATGGACGGTATTTGGCTTGATGCAGACCGCGGATAGCGTATCGCCAAGCGTCACCGGCGGACAAATTCTGTTCTCCCTGATTGCCTTCACGCTCATTTATGGGGCGCTTGGCGCGGTGATGGCTTACTTGTTCGTGAAAGTGATCAAGAAAGGACCCAATGAGATCGCCATCACCAGCCGTGATCAGGTCGGGGATCCATTTGGTAAGGAGGGATATCATGTCTCTTAATGAGCTTTGGTTTGTCCTTGTCGCGGTGTTGTTTGTGGGGTTCTTCTTCTTGGAAGGCTTCGACTTCGGGGTGGGAATGAGCACCAAGTTTTTGGCCAAGAATGATATGGAACGCCGGGTTCTGATCAACTCGATTGGCCCGTTCTGGGATGCGAACGAAGTTTGGCTGCTGACCGCCGGGGGCGCGATGTTCGCCGCTTTTCCGAACTGGTACGCCACGTTGTTCAGCGGCTACTATACACCGCTTGTCGTTTTGCTTCTCGCCTTGATTGCGCGGGGCGTTGCCTTTGAGTTTCGCGGCAAGGTGGACAGCGGCAAATGGAAAGGCACCTGGGACTGGGCGATCTTCCTCGGCAGCCTGTTGCCTCCGTTCCTGCTGGGCGTTGTGTTCTCCGGCCTGCTGAAGGGCTTGCCGATTGGCGAAGACATGGAAATGAAGGCCGGACTGTTTGATATGGTGAACCTGTACACGTTGATCGGCGGGATCACGGTTGTGATGCTGTGCCTCGTTCACGGGCTGCTGTTTGCCTCCTTGCGGACGACCGGCAGCTTGCAAGAACGTGCCCGTAAGCTGGCTCACAAGCTGCTTATTCCGCTGGCCGCCCTGTTCGTGATCTTTGGCGTGCTGACGTACTTCGAAACCGACGTATTTGAAGTGCGCGGCTTGCTGATCAGCCTGGTGGCTGTACTGGGCGTCGTTGCTTTTGTCCTGGCAGGCTGGTTTATTCGTAAGCAAAAAGACGGCTGGGCGTTTGGCATGACCGGTGCGATGATCGCTTTGTCGATTGCTGCGGTATTTGTGGGGCTATTCCCACGGGTGATGGTCAGCTCGATTAGCGATGCGTTCTCCTTAACGATCGATACCGCTTCTTCCGGCCACTACTCGCTGAAAGTCATGACGATCGTCGCATGCAGCTTATTGCCATTCGTGTTAGGCTATCAAATATGGAGCTATTTCGTATTCCATAAACGCGTACACGAGAAGGAGCATTTAGAATATTAATGGGACGCGGATTAATGAAAATCGCGGGGATCAAGCAGGTCATGATGATCATGGCCTTGCTGACCCTCGTTCAGAGCTTTGCAATCATCTGGCAGGCCAAATGGTTGGCGGAGGTGATCTCCGCCCTGTTTGCCGGGGCCAAGCTGCAGGAACAAGCCGGCGGGGCCGGCTTGTTCCTGCTTGCTTTTATCGTCCGTCAGGGCTGCGGCATGATGCAGCAGAAAATAGCGTATGCTTTTGCCGAAGAGACGGGACGAAGCTTGCGGGAGCGGGTGCTGGAGAAGTTGTTTCAGCTGGGGCCGCGTTTTGCCGGGACCGCGGGAACCGGGAATTTGGTGACGTTGGTGCTTGAAGGGGTGACCAAGTATCGCAATTACCTGGAATTGTTCCTGCCGCGCATGCTGGCCACGGGAATCACCCCGATCTTGATTTTGGCTTATGTGTATAAGCTCGATCTGGCTTCCGGGATCATCCTGACGATTACGATGCCGATTCTGATCGCCTTTATGATCCTGATCGGGCTGGCGGCGCGCAAGCAGACTGAGCGGCAGTTGAAATCGTACCGGACGTTGTCGAACCATTTCGTGGATTCGCTGCGCGGGCTGGAGACGCTGAAGTTCTTGGGGCGCAGCAAATCGCACATCACATCCATCGACCGGGTTAGCGATGCGTACCGGTCGGCGACGATGAAGACGTTGCGGGTTGCCTTTCTGTCTTCGTTTGCCTTGGACTTCTTTACGATGTTATCCGTCGCTTCGGTGGCGGTCAGCCTGGGCCTTCGATTGGTGAATGGGGAGATGGTATTGCTGCCGGCCTTAACCGTACTAATTCTGGCGCCGGAGTATTTCCTGCCCGTTCGGATGGTAGGTGCAGACTTCCATGCTACCCAAGACGGGAAGGCCGCAGGCGAAGCCATGAACGAGATCATTGCTGCCGCGGATGAGGAGGCAGCGAAGGCGGCACCGGTTCCTGCAGGAATGAACTGGACGTGGGGGCCGGAAAGCACGCTGAGCCTGCGCGGGATTGGAGTCGTTCACGAGGAGGAAGCGAAGCCTTCCTTAGCCGAGGTGAACCTGACGTTGGGCGGCATGGGCAAAATCGGCATCATCGGCGAAAGCGGGGCCGGCAAATCGACATTGATCGATGTGCTTGGCGGTTTTCTGCGGCCAACTTCGGGCCGGTTGGTGCTGAACGGCACCGAACTGGGGGATTTGAGTGCGCAGGGCTGGCGGGAGCAAATCACCTATATCCCGCAGAAGCCGTATATTTTCAGTGGGACGTTGGAAGAGAATATCCGCTTTAATGCGCCGGAAGCGACGCGAGAAGAGGTGGAACGCGCGGCGGCAGCTGCTGGTCTGGATGGGCTCGTGCTCAGCTTGCCGGGCGGATTGAACGAGCAGATTGGCGGCGGCGGCCGGCCTCTGAGCGGCGGTCAGGAGCAACGTGTGGCGTTAGCCCGGGCTTTGCTTAGCAAGCGGCCAGTCATTTTGCTTGATGAACCTACGGCGCATTTGGACATCGAGACGGAATATGAGCTGAAGCACACGATGCTGCCTCTGTTTGAAGGGAAGCTGGTAATTTTGGCGACCCATCGAATGCATTGGATGCGCGAAATGGATCGGATCATGGTTATGGAGCAAGGCCGCGTCGTCGAGGCAGGGACGCATGCCGAGCTGATGGCCAAGCGCGGAGCATATTATCGGTTGGCGGCGGCGCAGCGGGAGGAGATCAAATGAAGCAGGAGTCCTGGGTTTGGCCTTATTTTCGGTTATATAGCGGCCGGTTTGCGTTATATCTGATTCTGGGCGTGTTAACGCTGGTTTCCGCCGGGATGTTGATGTTCACTTCCGGGTTCTTGATCTCGAAATCGGCGTTGCAGCCCTATAATATCTTGCTTGTGTATGTACCGATCGTTGGCGTTCGCACGTTTGGGATCGGGCGGGCGGTGATTCATTATGTCGAACGGTTGGTTGGACATGACACAGTGCTGCGGATTTTGGCGAAAATGCGCGTGCGGCTCTATCGCGTGCTGGAACCGCAGGCTTTGTTCATCCGCTCCCGATTCCGGACGGGCGATATTCTTGGCGCCCTTGCCGATGATATTGAGCAGCTGCAGAACGTGTATATCCGCACCGTCTTTCCGAGCGTAGTGGCGTTGATCCTCTATGCGGCCGTGATCGTGGCCATGGGCGTGTTCGACGTGACGTTTTCACTGCTGTTAGCTGCGTATATCCTTGTGCTCGTCGTCGTGCTTCCGTACATTTCGCTGCGGTTGACGAAGCGGACGAACGAGGAGGTCAAGCAAGAACGGAACGGGCTGTACCAGAAGCTGACCGATGCCGTCATGGGGATCGGCGATTGGGTGATCAGCGGCCGTTCGGCGGAGTTCCTTCAATCGTATGAGCAAGACGAGGCTGCCGTTGCGCGGAAGGACCGCAAGCTGCGGGCTTGGGCACGCTGGCGCAGCTTTATCGGTCACTTGGTTGTAGGCCTCGTCGTCGTATCGATGGTGTATTGGGCCGGCGGCGAAGCTGCGGCTGGCCGGATCGACGCTACGCTGATTGCGGCGTTTGTGCTGATCGTGTTCCCGCTGTCGGACGCGTTCCTGCCGGTGTCCGAAGCAGTGGAGCGCACGCCGCAATACCGCGTGTCCCTGGACCGGCTTGCGCGGATCTCGGGCGGCGACAGCGCTAGTGCCAGCCGAGCGGCGGCAGGCGGCTCGCAGCCGGGCGCAGCGGGCGAGCCGATCCGCCCCGCCGAGGTGCGGCTGCGCGGCGTGCGCTTCGCCTACGCCGCGGAGGACGCCGACTCCGTGGACGGCGTCTCGCTGGACATCCCGCAGGGCAAGCGGGTGATGGTGATCGGCCGCAGCGGCGCCGGCAAGTCGACGCTGCTGAAGCTGATCCAGGGGGCGCTTGCCCCAAGCGCAGGCACGGTTGAAATTAACGGCATCCCTGCCGCCGCCTACGGCGAGCGGATGCCGGAAGTCATCTCCGTGCTGAATCAAAGCCCCCACCTGTTCGACACCACGGTGGCGAACAACATCCGGCTCGGCCGGCCTTCGGCTACGGACGAGGAGATTGCGCGGGCCGCGCAGGCGGCGCAGCTCGGCTCGTTGATCGCGGCGCTGCCACAGGGACTGAACACGCCGATGCGGGAGACCGGCCAGCGGTTCTCCGGCGGCGAACGGCAGCGCGTCGCTCTGGCGCGGATCCTCCTGCAGGACACGCCGGTGCTCATCCTCGATGAGCCAACCGTCGGCCTCGATCCGCGCACGGAACGCGAGCTGCTGGCGACGATCTTCCGCACGACGCAGGGCAAGTCGCTCATCTGGGTGACGCACCACCTCGTGGGTGCCGAGAAGATGGATGAGATCGTGTTCATGGAGCACGGACGGATCGTGATGCGCGGCACCCACGCGGAGCTGCTGGCCCGCGAACCGCGGTACCGCAATTTATACCGGCTGGATTGTCCGGAGGAGTAAGACGCATACTAGAATAAGGCGGCGATGCATGGGGAACCGGCATCGCCGTTTTTTATAGGCGGAAGAAAGGTACAGTAAGGCAGGCGAACTGCAAAAGTACAGTTGAGTTCGGGAAACATACGCCTAATATGCCTCTTAACTGCAAAAGTGCAGTTGATTTCGCCCAAATTCGCCTTGGAATCACGATTTTGCTGAACTGAATGGCACTTTTACATTCCGTTGCCCTTTTTCGGCGCAAAACGGGTGGGATGAACTGCATTTTTACACTTGGCAGAGCGTTGGTGGCGCTTAGGGCGACTTATGATTTATTAAATCGCCTTTTCTGCTTCCGTTTTCATATAGGAGCCGATATAATGGTTCTTAATATATTTACATGAGGTGTAAGCTATAAGGGTTTGGGTTTGGTCAATCCCAATCGGATATAGCGTGAAAAATGCAGCGAACGGGGTGAGGGGATGGAGCTCAGACAAATCCAATACTTTATTGAGGCGGCTAAGCTCGAGCATGTGACGGAAGCGTCGTATGCGCTGCATGTGTCGCAGTCGGCGGTCAGTCGGCAAATCTTTAAGCTGGAGGCGGAGCTGGGCGTCGATCTGTTTGTCCATGAAGGCCGGAAGGTGAAGCTGACGCCGATCGGTCGGCAGTTCCTGCAGCATATGGAGCAAATGATGAAGGTTCTTGAGCAGGCGCGCCAGGAAATCAACGAGTATCTGGATCCGGAGCGCGGGACCGTCCGCATCGGGTTCCCGAGCAGTCTGGCGGCCAACCTGGTGCCCACGGTGGTCTCGGCGTTTCGGCGCCGGTATCCGGAGGTGCATTTTCAACTGCAGCATGGATCCTACCGGGAGTTGCTGGACTGGGTCGGCGGCGGCGTGATGAATCTGGCCATGATTGGTCCGGTGCCCCAAGGGGAACCGCAAGTCACCGGCGAGGTGTTGTTCCGCGAAAGGTTCAAGGTGCTGTTGCCTGCCGGACATCGTTTGGCTGACCGCGAATCCGTCGGGCTGGACGAACTGCGGGAGGATGTGTTCGTATTATTCCCAAAAGGCTTTGTCCTGCGGGAAATCGTGGTTGACGCCTGCGATCAAATTGGATTCCAGCCGAAGGTATCATTTGAAGGAGATGATCTGGATGCGATCAAGGGGTTGGTGTCCGCCGGATTGGGGCTGACGCTGCTTCCCGAGATTGCGCTTGGTGAGCATATTCCTTCCACAATCGTATCGCTGCCAATGAGCGAGCCGCAGGTCACTCGGGACGTTGGGGTGATCATTCCAGCGAATCGCGAACTCGCGCCAACGGAAAAACTGTTTTATGATTTTTTGAAGGAAAATTTGCCGTCGTCATGCGGAATTTAGGATTCATCGAAAAATGATATCGATAAGGGCCGTGAATTTTGTCACTTGCACGGTCCTTTTTTCTTGAAAATGTGTTACAATTTACTCGGATTGTTCAGGTTTAAGATGTGCAAATTTTCACTAACTCAAAATGGGTTAGAGGCATCCAAAGGAGGAACACTATGCTTGAACAGCAGTTCGGCAAGCGAATCCTCAGATTATCGCAAAGGAGAATCGAATATGTCAGAGACAGTTACTGAAACAAAAACGGAGCAATCCGTAGCTGGTACCGCAAGTGGGCAGCAGGAGCTCCTGGAGCAGCTCTTAAAGCCGGAGGTGCAGCAATCGCTGACCGCTCTGGTAGAGCAGCTTCCAAAATTAAATGAGCTCGTTGGGGTTTTGACGAAAACGTATGATTTTGCCAAAGCGGTGGCAACGGATGAAATCCTGAAGAATGATACGGTTGGCGCCATTTCGGAAATTGCCGGCCCAGTGGTAGGCAAGGTGAAGCATTTGGCTGCTAACGTGATCGAAGCGAAGGATCGCGCAGAGGAAAGCCAAGAAGTGATTGGCGTGTTTGGGTTGATGAAGATGTTGAAGGACCCGCAAACGCAAAAGCTGCTCCGATTCGTTAACGCCTACCTTCAAGTGTCCGGTGAACGGGACCGCCAACAAAACTAACGGAGGAATACGATTATGTCAAAACATATTTTAATTTTGGGCGCCGGCTATGGCGGCGTACTCAGCGCATTGTCGGCCCGTAAGTTTATGGATAAATCGCAGGCGCGGATCACGGTGGTTAACCAATATCCGACGCATCAAATCATTACAGAGCTGCATCGCCTTGCTGCGGGCAGCATTTCCGAACGCGCGGTTTCCTTGCCGCTTAATAAGCTGTTTAAAGGCAAAGATATCGATTTGCGGATCGCGAAAGTAGAGAGTTTTTCGGTGGATAAAAAAGAAGTGAAGCTCTCCGACGGCACCGTGTTGTCCTATGACGCACTGGTTGTTGGTCTGGGCAGCATTACGGCGTACTTTGGCATCCCAGGCTTGGAGAAGCACAGCATGGTGCTGAAATCGGCGGACGATGCCAAACGGATCTATGCGCATATCGAATCGCGGATTCGCGAATATGCGGCAAGCGGCAACGAAGCCGATGCTACGATCGTGATCGGCGGCGGCGGATTGACCGGCGTCGAGCTGGTTGGGGAAATCGCCGATAAGCTGCCAGAGTTGACGAAGAAATACGGCGTACCGCAAAGCGACATCAAGCTCCTGCTCGTAGAAGCTGGACCAAAGATCTTGCCAGTGTTGCCGGATGCGCTGATCGAACGCGCGACTGCCAGCCTTGAGAAACGCGGCGTGAAGTTCCTAACTGGCTTGCCGGTAACCAATGTGGAGGGCAACACCATCGATCTCAAGGATGGTCAAAAGATCGTCGCCAACACCTTTGTTTGGACCGGCGGCGTGCAAGGCAATCCGCTGGTTGGCGAATCGGGACTGGAAGTCAACCGCGGCCGTGCTTCGGTGAATGAATTCTTGCAGTCCGTCTCTCATCCAGACGTATTCGTTGCAGGTGACAGTGCCGTATTTATGGGCCCGGACGGTCGTCCTTATCCGCCAACGGCGCAAATCGCTTGGCAAATGGGTGAGCTGATCGGTTACAACCTGTTCGCTTACCTTAACGGCAAGACGATGAACGCATTCAGCCCGATTAACTCCGGTACGCTGGCCTCGCTTGGCCGCAAAGACGCTGTAGCGACAATCGGGGCAAGCAATACCCAGTTGCGCGGCTTGCCAGCTACGTTGATGAAGGAAGCAAGTAACATCCGGTATTTGTCCCACATCAAAGCGCTGGATGCTTTAGCTTACTAAACGCCTTAAATATAAAGAGTCGCCCAGGAGGTTATATCCTCGGGGCGACTCTTTTTTTTCGTTATTCCACACTGCTTGGTTTATACTACTCCGTGAGCGATCATGGCGTCAGCAACCTTCAGGAAGCCGGCAATGTTGGAGCCGACAACTAGGTTGTCGTCATACCCGTATTCTCTAGCTGCGTTTACGCTGCTGCGATAGATGTTGCGCATAATGTCCTTCAGCTTAGCATCCACTTCCTCAAACGACCAGGCGAGTCTTGCGCTGTTTTGCGCCATTTCCAGAGCGGAAACAGCAACCCCGCCGGCATTGGCAGCTTTCGCTGGTCCGAAGTATACGCCATTGTTCAAATAAACTTCGATGGCTTCCAGCGTAGACGGCATGTTGGCCCCTTCAGCGACATATTTGACGCCGTTGGCCACCAATAGTTTCGCGGAGGCTTCATTGATTTCGTTCTGTGTTGCACAAGGCAAAGCGATGTCGCAAGGGATGCTCCAGATATTTTGGCAACCTTCTACATATTCCGCAGTTGGATGCTCGTTCACATATTCCTTGATCCGTTTGCGCTCGACTTCTTTCAAACGCTTCACGGTTGCCAGATTAATGCCGTTCTTGTCGTACACATATCCGTTCGAATCACTGCAAGCTACAACTTTCGCGCCAAGCTGCTGCGCTTTCTCAATCGCGTAGATCGATACGTTCCCGGAACCGGAGACAACAACGGTTTTTCCGACGAAGCTGTCGCCCCGGCTTGCCAGCATTTCGTTGGTGAAGTAAACCAGCCCGTAGCCGGTAGCTTCGGTCCGCGTCAAGCTGCCGCCATAGTTCAGGCCCTTCCCGGTCAGAACGCCGGTTTCATTGCCATACAGCCGTTTGTATTGGCCGAACATGTAGCCGATCTCGCGAGCACCTACGCCGATATCGCCTGCAGGCACGTCGGTATCTGGACCGATGTATTTGGACAACTCGGTCATGAAGCTTTGCGTAAAGCGCATCACTTCAAGATCGGATTTGCCTTTCGGGTCGAAGTCCGATCCGCCTTTGCCGCCGCCGATCGGTTGACCGGTCAATGAGTTCTTGAAAATTTGTTCAAACCCTAGAAATTTGATGATGCTGGCATTTACAGATGGATGAAAACGAAGTCCGCCTTTATAAGGACCAATCGCGCTGTTGAATTGAACCCGGAAGCCTCGGTTCACTTGGACTTTGCCTTGGTCATCGACCCAAGGAACGCGGAAGGTGATCATTCGTTCCGGCTCGACGATGCGTTCAAGAATCCCATGCTCTTGATATTTTGAATGTTTGGCGAAGACAGGAACCAGCGAGTCAAGGATTTCCTTGACGGCTTGATGGAATTCCGATTCCCCCGGATTCCGTTGTTGTACGGTCTCATATACCTGATCTACATATTTGCGAGCTGCCTCCAGGCCTGCTTCGCGTTGCTGTGTTAAAGCCATGATCCACTCCACCTTTCTGATGTGCGTAATCGGATGAGTACGTTCACCATTTCACGATAATTATGACCTCTATTGTAATATTGATGTCAGCTATGAACAAAGCTAATTTGAGATCAACTTGATGATCGAATGAGATGAACTGGAGCGGAAGAACGGCTTTGTGGCAAGGCGGAATAGGAGTATTATGTCCGGAAGCCGCGGTTTCAGACACAAAAAGACCGGCTCCACAGGTTCCTTCCGTGCGGTTCCGGTCTCTCAAAATTTAAAGAAAATTATTTCTGGAAAGCGTTCCAGGAAGTGACTTGATCTACCGACAGGCGCGCCGTTGCGTGGGCTGGTTTTGCAGCTTTCCCGATTGCGATCAGCAGGATTGGTTTCAGCGTTTCAGGCACTTCAAATGCTTCGGCAAATTGCTCGGCATTGTATCCGGCCATCGGTACGGTGTCGTAGCCTTTGGCTTTGGCGATCAGCATCAGTTGCATCGATACCAATCCAGCGTCGAACAGGTTGACTTGATGCAAACGTTCCGGTCCCATGCCGCCATAGCCTTTATGCAGACGCTCGACAAAATTATTTTTGACCTCTTCCGTCATTGTCCCAAGACGCACCGACTCGGAGTAGATCTCTTCGGCCCGTTCATACGAACGAAGGTCTCCCAGTACTGCAATCACAGCGGACGAATCCACAACCTGCTGCTGATTGTTGGCGATCGGGAGCAGCTTCTGCTTCAGCTCAGGCTCGTCGATGACCAGGAAACGCCACGGTTGCAGATTAGATGAGGACGGAGCGGACAATGAAAGCTCGATGATCTCTTTCAATTCCTCGCGGGGAATTTTCACAGACGGGTCATAGGCTCGAACAGAATGTCTCTCTTTAAGTACGGTATAAAAATCTTTGACGTCCACTTGATTTAACGTGCTCATGTTCTCTCCACCCTTTCATTTTTTTCCTGTGACTAGTATAAAATGTAACTGTAATAATTTCAAGTACAGTTAATGAGAAAGGTGGCAGAGCACCAAAACTTGTGGTTCTTAAGGATAAACAGTATCTTAAAGAGGTAGTTGGTCGATTACAGTTTGATCATACAGGGAGGGGTACACATGACATTACAGATCGGAATCGTTGGAACAGGTTGGTTTAGCAAGGTGCATGGGGATATTTTGGCAAGTTTGGACGGCGTTCGCGTGACAGGGGTTACCGGAACGACAGCCGCTAAAGCACAGGCCTTGGCAGACCGCTACCCAGGAGCGATTGGCTTCGGGAACCTCACGGATATGCTGGATTCACTGAAGCTGGATGCTGTTTATCTCTGTATCCCGCCAATGGCGCACGGGGAGATCGAAACCGAGTTGATTGAGCGCGGTATCCCTTTTTTTGTGGAGAAGCCGCTGGCAGCCGACTTGGAGACGCCGCAACGCATCCTCTCGCGGTTGGAGCAAAAGCCGTTGGTTCATGCGGTAGGCTATCATTTTCGTTATAAAGAATCGATCCGTCAGTTGAAGGAATCGCTCGAAGGACAGAAGATTGGGATGGCTCTAGGCACCTGGATGGGCGATATGCCGCAAGTGGCTTGGTGGCGTAACCAAGAGGGGTCTGGCGGACAGTTCGTGGAGCAGACGACCCATATTGTAGACCTGCTTCGCTACACCGCAGGCGAAGTCCGCGAGGTGTATGCTGCCTACGGGAATCGCGTGGTGCAGGAACGCTTCGAGAACGTCACCGTCCCGGATGTGGGCACCGTCACGATGAAGCTGCAAAGCGGGGCCGTTGCCACCATCTCCAATACCTGTATTTTGCCCGGCGGCGTGTCCGAAGTAGGTCTGAAATTGTATACGGATTCAGGTATTTTGACTTGGAGTCCCGAGCGGCTGGAGATCGATCTTCCGGGGACGAAGACGGCCTACACGGGGAAAGACAACCCTTATTTGGCTGAAACGGAGGCATTTATTCATGCTCTGCGTACCGGCGATACGTCGCGGATTTTATCCGATTATGCGGATGCTGTAAAAACGCAACAGATTACCTGCGCCGCCCTGGAGTCGGCCCGGACGGGGAATCCGGTTCGCATTGGAGAGTAAACTTAAGGGAAATTTGAAATAAATGTGATCTTTTTCGTTGTGGAAAGATAAAGAAATCCAGATTTGTAATCCGAATCACAATTCTCTTCGTTCCGTCATCTTATCCTGATTCTGTCTAGAGGAAAGGAGAGACGAGGAATGAAGGGAAATCAAGCCCAGAACTCATTTTTGAAGGGAATTTTGATCTGTGTCCTTTTGCTAAGCTTCACGGTGCTTATTGCTGGAGGATATTGGATTTTTAAATCGCAGGCACCTACGCCGCTTAAAGTTGTCAATAGTGCGGGTAAAGTTCTGACGACTCAGGAGCAGATTACCGGAGGTCAGGCGGTATTTCAGAAGTATGGTCTGATGGATTATGCCACCGTGCTGGGTCATGGCTCTTATCTTGGGCCGGATTACACCGCACAGGCGCTAAAAATCATTACGGATGCCATGCATGACCATCATGCGCAAGCCGAGTACGGAATGGATTATGCCGATCTGGCCCCGGAGCAGCAAACGTTGATTTTTGAGAAGGTCAAGGCGGAAATGAAGCAGAACCGCTACGACAAAAATGCAAAGACCTTGGTGCTGACAGACGGTCAGGCAGAAGGTCTGAAGCGGGTTCGCGCTTATTATGATCACGTCTTTACGGAGGGCGACGGGCGCGGTATCCAGCCAAATTTATTCGAGAACGATACGATGCCGGAAGAAGGCCGCGCTTATGTGGCGCCAGGGGATATGCGCAAGCAAATTGCAGACTTCTTCTTCTGGACCGCATGGCTGTCCGGTACGCAGCGACCGGGCGACACGATTACGTATACGAACAACTGGCCGTATTTCGAGGATGCGGGCAATACGATGGGTTATTCCGCCGTACTTTGGAGCGGCATCAGCATGACGATTTTGATTTTAGTGCTGGGAATAATCCTGTATTTCTACAACCGCTACCGGCTGTATATGCAGGAGGCTTATGAGCCGGGCAATTTCCCGGTGCTGGATCTGAACCGTATGCCGGTGACGTCTAGTCAGGTGAAAACGGCGAAATATTTTCTCGTCGTTGTGCTGCTCTTTCTGATCCAGGTAGGGTTTGGCGCTTTGTTGGCGCATTATTACGTTGAACCCAACACCTTCTTTGGGTTAGATTGGATCGTCAAGCTGTTCCCGTTCAATATCGCGAAATCGTATCATTTGCAGCTCGTGATCCTATGGGTAGCGACGGCATGGCTGGGAATGGGGATTTATGTGGCCCCGCTTGTTGGCGGGAAGGAGCCGAAACGCCAAGGACTGCTGGTAGACATCTTGTTCTGGGCGCTGGTCGTGCTTACGGCGGGAAGTACAGTCGGGGAATGGCTTGGAGCCAAAGGTTACCTCGGCAACCTGTGGTTCTGGCTGGGCCATCAAGGCTGGGAGTACCTGGAGCTGGGCCGTTTCTGGCAAATCCTGTTGGTCATCGGTATGGCGATCTGGCTGTACATCGTGTACCGCGCAATCCGCAGCGCGCTGCGGATGGAAACCGATAAGGGCGGGTTAACGCATTTGCTGTTCTATTCGGCGATCGCGGTGCCGTTCTTCTATATCTTTGCCTTTTTCTTTAATCCAACAACTTCATTCACTTACGCCGACTATTGGCGGTGGTGGATTATCCATTTGTGGGTCGAAGGGATCTTTGAGGTGTTTGCCGTCGTCGTCATCGGCTTCCTGATGGTACGAATGAAGTTGGTTACCAAGGAATCGACGATTCGCTCTCTGTTGTTTCAGTTGATCCTGCTGCTGGGCAGCGGGGTGATCGGGATTGGCCACCACTATTACTATAACGGGTCGGCCGAGATCTGGATTGCCCTGGGCGCGGTCTTCTCGGCGCTGGAAGTCATTCCGCTGACGCTGTTGATTCTGGAAGCGTACGATCAATACAAAATGATGAAGGATGGCGGTCAGACGTTCCCTTACACCTCCGCCTTCCGTTTTCTGGTGTCAACCGCGATATGGAACTTGGTTGGCGCCGGGGTGCTCGGTTACTTGATCAACCTGCCTGCGGTGAACTATTTCATGCACGGCTCCACGCTGACGACGGCGCATGCCCACGGTTCAATGATGGGCGTGTACGGGATGTTCGCCATCGCCGTATTGTTGTACACGATGCGCAACATCGTGAAGCCGGAGCAGTGGAACGACAAGCTGCTGCGCATCTCTTGCTGGGGTTTAAACATCGGATTAACCGGGATGATCGTCATCACCCTGCTGCCGGTTGGTTTTATCCAATTGAAGCATTCGTTTGACTTTGGGTTCTGGTCGGCGCGCGACTTTTCGTTCTATCAACAAGATACGGTAAACCTGCTGCTGTGGCTGCGAATGATTCCGGACACGATCTTTATCGTCGCGGGGATTGTACCGCTGGTATACGTGATCGTTCGTTCGATGTTCCACCTGCGCAAGCCTAATGTCACCGAAGAAGAAAACTTCGAGTAGGGGGCGGGGAAGATGAGCCATTCCAGTCATCTCCTGCGCTCCTTCCCCTTATTCCAAGGGCTGACGGCTGATGAAGCAGCTCAAATCGCTCGGCTTACCGTTCCCCGTCTGTTGCCAAGGCGGGCGGCGGTGTTCCGGGAAGGGGATGAGGTGGAGTCAATCTATTTTGTGGCGAACGGGTTAATCAAAACAAGCCGAACGGACGAGAAAGGCAATGAACAGATCTACTCGTTCCTGAAGCAAGGCGATATGTTCCCGCTGACGGGCCGTTTTGATGCGGAGGTCTCGCCAGTGACCGCCACAACTGTCGTTGAGACCAGCTTGCTGGCCCTCCCGCTTCGCACGTTTGAGCAGCTTCTGGCGGGATCGCCGGATCTGGCGTTCAAGATGATGGGGCTGATGAGCAGCAAAATCCGCGAGCTTCAAGACAAACTGTTGAATTTCAATCAACGGGGTGTGGAAGACCGTGGAATCTCGTTTTTGATTTATCTGGCGGAGCATTTCGGCGTGAAGCGGGGGGAGGAAGTGGTGGTTCCGATCCCGATTACACACCAGGAGCTCGCCAGTACCATCGGATTTGCCCGGGAATCGGTGAGCCGCCTTCTGACCAGCCTCCGCAAGGAAGGCATCGTTCAGGTCAGCCGCAAAGGCTTCGTCGTTTCCAATCTACAGGCCTTGAAGGAAAAGGTATGTGTTAAAGAAAATTGCCCGCATTGCCGCAGCCTGCAGGGCGTAAGGCAAGGTTAATTTCTTGCAGACGAGTTACCCCAGCGTACGAATCTTTATCCATCACTGACACCCCCCTCGCCTCGCGTAAGAAGGCAAGGGGGGTGTTTGGTTTGAACCGACAAAAAAAGAGCCCCGCTTCAGCGAGGCTTCAAGCATCAATATATAAAATTTGGAGGAACCTAAACGAAGTACCCTGATTGGCCGAACGTGCCGTAGGGTTAGAAGTGAAATACAGCCATCAGCATCGGGGCGACCCCTAAAGTAAACAGGGCAGCCAGGATCATGGAGATGCTGGAAATTGTCCCGGTCAACGTGCTGAGCTCAAACGCCTTGGATGTCCCGGTGCCATGGGCACTGGTCCCAAACAATACACCTCGGGCAACCTCGCCTTCAATGCGGAACAGTTTCATGACGAGCGGTCCCAGCATGGCGCCCAGCAACCCGGTCAAAATTACAAAGACCGCGGTAATATTCGGCACGCCGCCGATCACCTGCGATACATTCATCGCGATGGGTGTCGTAATCGAACGTGGAATCAAGCTGTTAATCAATTGGGTGTCCAGATGTAACCATTCCGCGAGCACGGCGGAGGAGAACATCGCGACCACCGAGCCGCAAAGTACGCTAATGAGAATTTCTACAGCGTGTTTTTTCAGGACGTTGTAGTATTTGTACAGCGGAACAGCAAACGCAATCGTTGCCGGTTGCAGCAGGTTGCTAAGCCATTTTCCGCCGGAATGATAAGTTTCATAAGGGATTTGCGCCCAGAGTAAGCCGATCACCAGAATCAACGGAGTAATCAGCAACGGGGACAGATACACTCTTGGCCGTATCCGGTACAGCCGTTTAGATAAAGCATAGATCATGAGGGTAGAAGCTAAACATAGTATGCCAAGGATCATGAAGTTCGGCCCTCCTTTCGTTTTTCGATGCGAGAGGCGACAAGCCCGGAGCAAACCATCACGATGACGGTGCTCAAGATGACTACGATCAAGATCCGTACGCCTTCGCTTTCGAGCAGAGGAATGTATTGCATGACGCCGACGGCAGCAGGAACGAAGAACAGCAGCAGCTCGGCCAGCAGCCAATTGGCGCCCCGCTCAATCCATTTCAGCTTGACGACGCCTGTTTTTAACAAGATAAACAACAAGGCAATGCCAATAATGGAACCTGGTATCGGTAAATGGAGCAGCTCCGCGACTTTATTCAAGGCCATCGCGGCGAAGAACAGGATGGCGACTTGAACAATCCCGATGCCGATCTCTTTCATCTTGTTCATTTCAGCAGCTCCCTTCTTTTTTTGGTTAGTAATGAAATTTTACATCGATTATTTTCATGAGTAAAATGAATATAAAGAATAAATATCATTCCACTTCGTTATAGAAAATTGAGCTAAAGGGGTTCAGACGGTTGGATATCCGACAAATGCAGGTTTTAATCGAAGTCGCACGGCTGCGAAGCTTCACGAAGGCGGCTGAAGCGCTGTACATCACGCAGCCAACCATCAGCAAAACGATTAAGGCGATGGAGGAGGAGCTGGGGGTAGTGCTGTTTGACCGCGTGGGCAAAAAGATCGAGCTGACCGACGCGGGACAAATTATCGCAACGCAAGCCCAGCAGATCGTGACCTCGTTTCAGAATCTGATGGCAGAGCTTGACGACTTGCGTAATTTAAAGAAAGGACATCTTCGTATTGGGCTTCCGCCGATGGTGGGGGCGAGTTTTTTTCCGAGGGTGATTGGGGAGTTTCATCAACGTTATCCCGACATTACGATTCAATTATTTGAGGACGGTGCCAAAAAAGTAGAGCAAGACGTCGCCAAGGGATTACTGGATGTGGGCGTGGCCGTATTGCCGACCGTGGAGGCGGAGCTGAGCTATTTTCCGTTCGTGGAAGAGAAGCTGAATCTAGTCGTCCATCCCTCGCACCGGCTGGCAGAACGGGAATGTGTCGAATTGGCTGAGCTAGCCCCGGATGGGTTCGTGTTGTTCCGTGAGGACTTTACACTGCATGACCGTATCATCGGGGCGTGCGCGAAGGTCGGGTTCCATCCGCATATCATTTACGAGAGCTCCCAATGGGATCTAATCAGTGAAATGGTGGCGGTCGGTCTCGGCATCACTTTGCTGCCGGAAACGATTTGCCGCGAAATCGACGACGAAGGCGTGCGGATTATCCCGCTCGTCAACCCGGTGATTCCGTGGAAGCTTGGCATTATTTGGCGTGACGATCGGTATTTGTCTTTCGCTACTCGGGAATGGATCCGGTTTGCACAGGAGGTCTTGACGCCACATTCGGAATAAATCGAGAGTGCATGCAGTGAACGGTTGCTTGAAAAGGTGCATATTTCCCGGGAATTTGACAGATAGTAAGGGCGCATGTCGAATTTCGAATACCTTGAAAAGCATGAAGGAGAGACAGCTGTGAAGTTTGCTTTAATCTGTTCATTGCTGGTCAGTTTGCTGTTCGGAACAGGGGTCCCTGTGGCGGATGCCCAAGCGGACGTTGCTCATCATTTCGGATTTAAAAAGAGCGTTGGCGGTCAGCTCCCCTCTATTAATGAGGAAGGGTTCAAAGATATTATCGACAAGCACGGCGCGATTTTCTTCGGTGATCCTGCGAGCAAAGCGTTGTTTCTGACGTTTGACAACGGATACGAGAACGGGTATACCGCCCCGATTCTGGATACGTTGAAGGCGAAGAAGGTACCTGCGATATTTTTTGTCACTGGCCACTACATCAAAGATCAGCCGGAGCTGCTAAAGCGCATGGTTGCTGAGGGCCATTTGATCGGCAACCACTCCTGGAGCCACCCGGACATGACGACGATCTCCGATGCCCAGATTCGGGAGGAGCTGGAGAAGGTCAAAAGCGCCACGGCAAAGGTCACCGGGCAAGCCAAGATGGACTTCTTGCGCCCGCCTCGCGGGATATTCAGCGATCGAACGCTGCGTGTGACGAAGGAGCTGGGGTATACGAATGTGTTCTGGTCCGTGGCTTATAAGGACTGGGATGTGAACGACCAACGCGGAGCGGATTATGCTTATCAGAAGGTGGTATCGCAGCTGCATCCCGGCGCCGTGATCCTCCTGCACTCCGTCTCCAAGGACAATGCGGCGGCACTGGGAGCGATCATCGATGAGGCTCGCCGGCAAGGCTACGAGTTCAAGAGTCTGTATGAGTTGAAACCAGGGCAGTCGCGTCCATAACTCTGTTTCCCACTTCGACCGTAACAATCGGGCATTTCGACCGGTTGGGCGGTCTTTTTTTTGGTTCTATGTCCGAAATTTGAGGGTGCTTGACTTCGCTTAGGCGGGTTATTATAATTAGGTTTACAAATAAATAGGATACCTAAATATTAAATAATGAAAACAAATGAAAAGGAGGGGTTGATTTGTTCACCGGTGACAACTCACAGGCGCAGCGGCTGCTGAAGACGTTTCACCGCTTTCGGAGAATGGATCTGAGCAAACTTACGCCATCGGAGTTTAAACCCAGCGAAGTCCGATTGATGTTTTATATTTTGCATGGCATGGAGAAGGATGAGCGTGGCGTAACGGTTTCAGAGCTGAGCGCGATGCTGGAGGTGGCTTCTCCGACAGTCACGCCACTTGTTCGCAGCTTGGAAGAGCGCGGGATGGTGCTGAGGTATAACGACAAGGAGGACCGCCGGGCGGTTCGCGTTAAGCTGACGGAGCAAGGAATCGCACATATTAAGGAGCTTGCCAAGAAAAGATCGGCCCAAATCCAAGGGTTGGTTGAATTTTTGGGTGAGGAGAAAAGCCAGCAGTTAATTGAACTGTTGGAGCAGGTGTACATGTATATCGAAATGAACGCCAACCCTAATAAGAGTCAAGAGCAATGATATGAATAGACATGTGGAGATGATGGAAATTGATCAAACTTTTCCGCAATTTGAAACCCTACCGCTGGCTTGTGGTAGCGGTGCTCGTACTCGTCTTCTTCCAGACGTTATCCGAGCTGTATTTGCCAACGCTGATGTCCGACATCGTAGATCATGGGGTCGTAAATGGTGATACCCCGTATATTTGGAAAATCGGCGGTCTGATGCTGCTGGTTGCACTTGGAGGCATGGCCTGCTCCATCGCCGCCAGCTACTATTCTGCCAGAGCGGCGACTGGGTTCGGGAAGCTGCTCCGGGGCAAGGTGTTCAAGCATGTATCAAACTTTTCGCTAGAGGAGTTTGATCGCATCGGCACTGCCTCGCTGATTACCCGTACGACCAACGATATTACCCAAGTCCAGCAAGTGCTGATTATGATGCTGCGGATGATGGTTATGGCGCCGATGATGTGTCTGGGCGGCATTATTATGGCCGTCTCGAAGGACGCCACGCTGTCGCTGGTACTGGTAGTGGTTCTGCCGGTCTTGGCCGGAGCGATCTTCCTCATCGCACGGAAAGGACTGCCTTTATTTAAAGCGATCCAGAAAAAAATCGATAAACTGAACCTCGTTATGCGCGAAAGCCTGACCGGGATTCGCGTCATCCGTTCGTTTAATCGGACGGACTACGAGAGCAAACGGTTCGACGCGGCCAACCTCGACTTGACCGATACGTCGATCAAGGTCAACAAAATTATGGCGTTTATGATGCCGGTCATGATGCTGGTGATGAACCTGTCCTCCGTAGCAATCATCTGGTTTGGCGGGCTGCGGATCGACTCTGGACATATGCAAGTTGGGGATCTGATGGCATTTCTCCAGTACGCCATGCAAATCATGTTCTCGCTGGTGATGGTCTCGATGATGTTCGTGATGATTCCACGGGCGTCAGCTTCAGCCAGCCGGATCAACGAAGTGCTGGATATGGTTCCGGTGATCAAAGATTCGGCGAAGGGCAAATCTTCATCGACTGAGGTCAAAGGGCTGGTCGAGTTCCAGAATGTGACCTTCAGCTATCCGGGTGCGGAGCAACCGGCGGTGCAGGATCTTACGTTTACCGCCAAGCCGGGACAGGTTACGGCGATCATCGGCGGGACGGGCTCCGGGAAATCCACGTTGATCAGCTTGATTCCGCGGTTTTATGATGTGCAGGAGGGAAGTGTCCGGATAGACGGTGTGGATGTCCGTGATATGACCCAAGAGGAGCTGCGCAGCAAAATTGGGTTTGTCCCGCAAAAAGCGGTGTTGTTCACTGGAACGATCAGCGAGAACATCCGTTATGGCAAAGAGGATGCGACTGACGAAGAAGTGCGGCGCGCCGCGGATATTGCCCAGGCGACCGACTTTATTTCCAAGATGGAGCAAGGTTTTGAATCGCCGATCGCTCAGGGCGGCACCAACGTGTCGGGCGGTCAAAAGCAACGGCTGTCGATTGCGCGGGCTTTGGTTCGTCCGGCGGAAATTTATATTTTTGATGACAGCTTCTCGGCTCTGGACTTCAAGACCGATGCGAAGCTGCGGGCAGCTTTGAAGGAAGAGACGAAGGAGGCTACGGTGATCATTGTGGCGCAGCGGGTAAGCACTGTGCTTGACGCGGACCAAATCATCGTTATGAACGAAAGTCAAATCGCCGGCATCGGCACACACCAGGAATTGATGGAAACTTGCGATGTCTATAAAGAAATTGTGTATTCGCAGCTTTCGGAGGAGGAGATCGCATGAGTCAGGAGCAATCATCGAATAAGCGCAGATTCGGCGGTCCTCGTCCAGGGCATGGTCCGGGTCATGGCGGCCCCCGCATGGGGATGCCGGTGGAGAAAGCAAAGGATTTCAAAGGAACCCTAAAACGGTTGATCCGATACTTAAGACCACATAAATATCAATTAATGGCTGTATTTGTGATGGCCATTCTGAGTACGCTGTTCAGCATTTTTAGCCCCAAGGTGATGGGGAAAGCGACAACCAAGCTGTTTGAAGGAATCGTTGCGAAGGTTCAAGGGGTTCCCGGCGCGGAGATCGACTTTCATTATGTATGGCAGATCATCATGATCCTGATCGGATTGTATGTGCTGAGTGCGTTGTTTGGGTATGTCCAACAGTATTTGATGGCCGGCGTGGCTCAGAAGACGGTGTATGACCTGCGGAAGGATGTAAACGCCAAGCTGAACAAGCTGCCGCTCAAATACTTTGACGCTCGAACACACGGGGAAATTCTCAGCCGGGTCACCAATGACGTCGACAACATTGCCGGAACGTTGCAGCAAAGCTTGACGCAGCTGATCACCTCGGTCCTGACGATCATCGGGGTGATCGTGATGATGCTGTCGATCAGCCCGCTGATGACCTTGATTGCGGTGCTGACGCTGCCGCTGAGCATTGTGGCCATCACCTCAATCGCCAAACGTTCGCAGAAACAGTTTGTCAGACAGCAAAAAGAACTTGGCCAACTGAACGGCCATGTTGAAGAAATGTATACCGGCCACAAGGTAATTAAGGCGTTTGGCCGCGAACCGAGATCGCTGGAGCAGTTCGACACCATTAACGAACGGCTGTATGAAGCCGGTTGGAAAGCGCAGTTTATCTCCGGCGTAATCATGCCGATCATGAGCTTTATCGGCAACATTGGATATGTGCTGGTGTCGGTGGTTGGCGGGATCCTGGTGACCAAGAAATCGATAGAAATCGGGGACGTACAGGCGTTTATCCAGTACGCCCGTCAGTTCACGATGCCGATTACGCAAACAGCGAACATCGCTAACATCATCCAGTCGACCGTGGCTTCGGCGGAACGGGTGTTTGAAATCCTGGATGAAGAAGAGCAGGTGCCGGAAGTGGCGAACCCCGTGGTTCTGGAAAAACCTCGCGGCGACGTGGCGTTCAATCACGTTCAGTTCGGCTACGATCCGGAGCATTTGCTCATCGAAGATATGAACATCAACGTGAAACAGGGACAAACGATCGCCATCGTCGGGCCAACCGGCGCCGGCAAAACAACGTTGATCAACCTGTTGATGCGCTTCTATGAAGTGAATGGCGGTTCGATCACCGTGGACGGAGTGAACATCGCCGAGATGAGACGCGGTGACCTGCGCAGTCTGTTCGGCATGGTCCTGCAGGATACGTGGCTGTTTAATGGCACGATCCGTGACAACATCGCTTATGGTCGGGAAGGAGCCACCGATGAGGAAGTGGTGAAGGCCGCCAAAACGGCGTACGCCGACCACTTTATCCGTACGCTGCCGGGCGGTTATAACACCGTGCTGAATGAGGAAGCATCGAACATTTCACAAGGGCAGAAGCAGCTCTTGACGATCGCCCGGGCCATCCTGGCTGATCCGGCGATCCTCATTCTCGACGAAGCCACAAGCAGCGTCGACACCCGGACTGAGGTGCAAATCCAAAAAGCGATGAAAGAGTTGATGAAAGGCAGAACCAGCTTCGTTATCGCCCACCGCCTTTCCACGATCCGCGACGCCGATCTCATCCTCGTGATGAACCACGGCACCGTCATCGAAAAAGGCACGCACGACGAATTGCTGGCCCTTGGCGGCTTCTACGCCGACCTGTACAACAGCCAATTCACCCAAGGTAGCTTCGAGCCCGAAGCCGTATAAGCGTTGGCGGTCAAAATCGCCCTGCGTTCAAATGGATTTAACAATGATGATGGTACGCCCCTGTTTGGAAGGGGCGTATTTCTTTTTACTAGGGGGCGGGGGTATCTCTGCTGGGGTCCTTTACACGATTATCCCTTTCGCTCAGATGGCGGGGAGGGGTATGTTTGGGAGGGTCCTTTCCATGATTATCCCTTTTGTTCAGATGCTGAAAAGTGATATGTTGTGTGTTGTCTGTAGCCACGTTTCCTTAGTTCTGTAATTTGAGTCAATGTGCTAGATGGCTTCCTCGCGCTTTTGTATCTGAGCAAAAGGGATAGCTGGTGTAGCATTCCTCAAGCTTAGTAATCTGAGTTAAAGGGATATTGGTGTAATGAACCTGAACCAATGGGATCATCGTGCAAAGAGATCACCGCGCAAAGGGACGTTCATACAAAGCATCCGCATCTGATCAGCTGGATTAACGAGTATCCAGTAGATGAACTGATGAATCGGGATAATGGTGTAATAGAGCCGGTAGTGAGAGCTCGTGTCCATGAACTGATCGAAAGGGATAATGGTGAAAATGAACTGATCAAGGGAGATTCTTAGTCAAAGCCCGGCTTGGCAGTCAAGTCAGGACCAAGCCGGGCCGGCTACCCAAGTCGAGGCGGCTTTTGCAGCTGCCTAGTCCTCGCCGGCGAGGTGGTATAGTGCGGCTTCATCGTGGATCAAAAGTTGCCGACGCGTTACGGTTAGCACGCCCTCGTCGTTAAGCTGGCGCAGTTTGCGGCTGAGCGTCTCCGGTGTGGCGCCGATGAGGGAGGCGAGGTCTTTTTTGGAGATAGGTAAGGTGAACTCTCGGGAGTTTGGAGCTGCTTTGCGACGAAAATATAATAACATCTTGGCAAGACGCCGATCGGCTTCAAGTAAGGTTAGAACGGCTGCCCAGGCGTCGGCTTCCTCCAGTTGGGTGCTAAGCGCGGTCATAAAGCGGGCCGCTGTATCGGGATCACGCCGCAGAATATCTAGAAAATCACTGCGGTGAATCCGGCAGATGCCGGTCGTGTCCGCCGCGATGGCGCTAGCGTAATGGGGTTTTTCCTGTAACAGAGAAAATTGGCCGAAGAAGTCCCCGGGAAACAGAAGCCGAATGAGATGTTCCTTGCCGTTATCCTCCAGCTTCGTTAGCTTAATGATTCCACGGTTCACCACAAACAGCGAATCCGAACGATCTCCTTCACGGAAAATGATCTCCCCTTTATGGAATTGTGAGGTACGCATGACGGAATGGAGCAACTCAACCTCCGTTTGGCGCAGCTGCGCAAAGACCGGAACGCGCGCGAGGCAGGAGGGGGCTGAGGCTGTATCTTGAATGTGGCAAGCACAGGATTTCATCTGGGATCTCTCCTTTCTTGGAAAAACGTATTCGTATTCATCTACCTCTAACTTAATCGTTGGCGAGCGACGGACTAGTGATTATTATCACAATATATCTGTCGAATTCTTGATGAAGATCAAGGTTTTTCGGATGTGGATATGGGAAATTAAACCTATCAACGGATCGAGTTCAGTTCCATGGATAGGAGAGGAAGACAGATGAAAGAATTTACATTTGATGAATTGCGACAAATCGACCGTACCCAGCTTGGGGATCAGGTGCCGCTGGAGTTGTTCCGGGCGATTCGCCTGATTGGGATGCGCCAGGGGTTGCCTCTCGAGGGGAAAGGCACCACCGCCTCCATCGGTCGCAAGATTGGCGAAAGCTTACCCGTCACCACGTTGGACGAGCTGCTCCATTTATTCGCCGAGCTGCGGATCGGATTGCCGCAGATCGTGGAGCAAAGTGAGCGATGGATGCGGATTGCGATAGAGGATTGTTTTTGCAAGGGATTGCCGGTGATGGAGGAGAAGAAGGTGTGCGATCTGGAAGGTGCCATTTTGGAAGGGGCACTCGGTAAGCTGCTAGGCCGCAAAGTGAGCGTACGGGAAACGAAATGTAATGTATGCGGCGACGAACACTGTGAGTATGATGTGCGAATCTATGAGTAGAGCACACAAGTCTGTGTTATGATCTCGCCAGTAAAACTACGCCGAGTAAGATGACGAATACACCCAGCAGCTTGGTCCAAGTGATCGCTTCGTGGAACAGGAAATAGGCCGGAAGAAGCGCCAGGACGTACGCCAGCGCTTGAAGCGGATAAGCAACGCTCAGCGGGAGGCGGGACAGCACCGCGAACCATAGCAACGTAGCTACCCCATACAAAGCGATGCCGCCGATCACTGCAGGTGAGGTCGCCAGCTTGTTCCAGTGAAGCCCGCCGGTACGGGCCAGGCCGATTTTAAACAGAACTTGTCCTGTCACGAGAAGCAGAATATTACCGAATAGCATGAGGTAACTAATGGTTTTGTCCATTTTCACGGACCGCCTCCCGTTCTTTTAGAATGACGATTTCTTGGGTTAAGCGCAGCACCTGGGCGGTTAGGCGTGTAATGACGATCGTTAGGTGAAGAATGAATGCAAAACAGAAGAGCAAGCCAAACAGGAACAACACGGCAGGTGCATATTTAACTCCTAGCTGATCCGCGATCCATTCGATAAGCCCAATATTGGTGGAGCAGATCAGCAGGATGACACTAAACAAAATCCAGAGTAGGGAATATTGCTCCCTCAGTTTTTGACGACGGACCAATTCCAGGACAAACAAGAGAAACAACGCGGCGACCAACACGGATAGAATGTAAATCGACATTTATTCTATCACCGCCGTCTGATGAAGTGGGCGCCGTAACGCGCTCATGAGTACGGATAATGTCACTTTCACCATGTAGTAAATCGACCGCCAAGGGGTAATCGATGATTTACCAGCGGTGCGGGCTCGCATTTGCACGGGGATCTCCGCGATTCTGCAGCCGTGGCGTTTCAGATACACAATCGATTCCACCTCGGGATAATCGCTTGGATAGTACCGGGCGTACAGTTCAATGACCTTACGGCTGGCAGCGCGAAAGCCGCTGGTCGTGTCGGTGAAGCGTTCGCCGGTAACCCAGGAGACCAGCTTGGAGAAGAAGACGATCCCCGCTCGTCTCGCTATGGACGAACGGAAGGAAGCGGTCCCTAGGAACCGGGAGCCGATGACAAGATCCTGCTCGCCGATTCCGGCGAGCAGCTTATGTAATTCTTCGGCTGGATGCTGGCCGTCGGCGTCCATTTGGATGGCGATGTCATAGCCTTTTTGCTTCGCGTAGAGATAACCGGTCTGCATCCCTCCGCCAATCCCCACATTGTAAGGCAGCGTCAGCACCTTGGCTCCGGCTTCCCGTGCACAGCTCTCCGTTCGGTCGGAAGAACCGTCGTTAATGACGAGGATATCGGCCTCCGGCGCGTGCTTACGGATATCGCGAATGACCGAGCTGATGCTGGCTTCCTCGTTATAAGCCGGTATGATGATCAGTATACGAGGCGGTTTTGGTATCATGAGGCACAGGCCCCCTTTCGTTCGGATCGAAGATGGGAACGGCGCAGAACTCGGGAGATCATGTCGCCAATCAGATAAGACCCGAACAGGATCAACAGCGTCATATTGGGATAACCGTAGCGGTTAAACGCCACGAACGGAATATAAATCAAGGTGAAATAAGCCAGCGCCAACAAAAGCGGGAGTAAGCGATCCAGCTTGAGACGGTTTTTCGTTACGGCCCATAAAATGCCGGCCATATTAACGTACATCATCACAACTTGGATATGGTCCATGACCGGTCGGCTGATCGGCCAAAACGGGCGCGAATAAAACGGATGGAAATACAGCTCCACCCATCTTCCTAACGTATACCAATACAAATACTTCATCGGCTCATGCGTGAATCCGTATCGGAGGATATCCAGCCCTTTGCGAATTGCCGTGGAATCAGCGCCCTGGAATATCGTTTCCGGATCATATTGAGGGTAAGCCTCAAAGAAACCAGCCGGCGGCAGTTGCCAACGGATACGTGTGCCGAGCAAGAACGGACTTCCGCCGGAATTGGTGAACAGGATAAATTCATGGAATGTGACCCAGTTGCGGATCCACCACGGGGTTAACAACAGAACATAAGTCCCTCCGATGAAAAGGGTATATTTCAACATCGTCCGCCAAGGCAGCTTCATGCGCAGCCAAATGATCAGCAAAACGGCGGGGTACAAGGAAGCATGCGGCTTGAAGTAAGCCGCCGCAGCCGTCAGGACGCCGATAAGGACGTATAAAGCAGGTCCGTCTCGGTCCATGGCGAGGATGGTGCAACAGACGAGAAGCAGCAGCAACGTGCGAAAAGTTGTTTCTGAGAGAATAACCCCGGAGGAAAAGTAGTCGGGTGGATAGAAGGCAGACACGGTGCAGGCGATCAGCGCCGCCCGGGTGTTAAAGGTGCGATAACCGATCCAAAAGATCAGATAAATACAAAACGCTTGCAGAAGGCACTGGAAAAGGCGGAATGCCACGACACCGCCTTGTTCTTGGCCGAAAACCGCCATAAACCCGGACAGCATCAGCGGCAGCCCGGGCATGATGAAGGCAGAAGGCGCCTCTTTGGTATTATAAGCAAGTACGCCTTCATTCAGGAGAAGGCGCGCGGATTGAATATACTTCACGTCATCATTGTTCGGGTGAACCGGGTCGCCTAAGAGGAAGTGGTCGTTATAGATCAGGACGATAAGACTCGATACAATGCCCACAAATGCGATCAGACCGAACAGATACCACTTGACCGGCCGACGGACTTCCGATAATGAAAACACAGCGATTCGACCCCACTTTTTATAATTTATCTCTAAAAATAGAAAATATCACCTTCTATATTATAATATATCCAAATTCTTCCTGTGACAAGCTTAATCTGTCTGAATTCCGAAACTGGCCAGCCGCTCGTTGAAGGTTTCTCCCGAATCTACATGGCCCCGGTTGATGGACTCCCATAAGTAAAGCGAGGCGATGGAGCCATAAGATGGCCATTGCGCAGCGGCTTGCTGTAAATATTTGCGGTCCGGGCGCTCCTCCATGTCATACGCCCATTTTGCCGCACGCTGCAGACCGGCATCCCCATAGGAAACGACATGCTCGCGGCCCAGGGCGAAGATGAGGAACATTTCGGCTGACCAACGGCCGATGCCCTTTACGGAAACCAGGAGCTTGATGACTTCTTCATCATCAAGTTCCTGCAGCCGGTCTAGGTCGAGCTGACCGGATTGGACTTTGTCGCTTAAGTCTTTGAGGTAAGCGACTTTGGAGGCGGACAGCCCAGCGGCGCGCAGGTCAGCGTCGCTTTGGGCCAAGAGGGCGGCCGGGGACAGTTCCCCGGCCAACTCGATGACACGGCCGCGAATGGTGGAGGCGGCCTTCACCGAGATTTGCTGGCTGATGATCGAGCGAGCCAGCTCGGTAAACCAAGGGCCTTGCGGTTTCGTCGCAAGGCTTCCTATCAGGGCGATCAGCCGGCCCATCCGAGGATCGGCGCTGGCCAGCGCCTTGACCCGGGGGTCATCCGGGTGGAGCTCAAAGACCGGTTTCCCATGGTTCATAGGGGCAACCTCCTTCAGTTGGGATGCTCCTCCAGCAGGGTGACATACTGCTGGAGGAGCTCGTCGGCGCGGAGCTGCAGGGCGTCACGCTGCTCTTGCAGCTCCGCGAGCCGCGCGGCGTCGCAGGCCACCTCCGGTGCCTGCATCGCCGCGTCCAGCGCCGCCAGCTCCGCTTCGGCGGCGGCGTAGTCGGCCTCCAGCTTGCGCAAGGAGGCCGGGTTGGCCCGGGGCTTGCGCGCCGCTTCGGCGGCCGCATCGCCCCTAGCGCGGGCGGCGCTGGGCGCGTCGCCCGGGGTGCTCGCGCCAGCGCCGGTGCCCCCGGCGCCAGCGCTCCCCGCGCGGCCGGCGCTGCTGTGCGCAGCGCCCGCGGCCTCGGCGGCGGCGGTCTTCCGGGCAAGCTCTGCCCGGTAGTCCTCGTATCCGCCGAGGGTGACGCTCATGCGCCCGCCGGCCAGCGCCCACACCTGCCCCGCTACTTTATTGATGAAGTAGCGGTCATGGGATACCGCGAGCAGCGTGCCCGGGTACTCCTCGAGCGCCTCCTCCAGCGCTTCGCGCGAATCGATGTCGAGGTGGTTGGTCGGCTCGTCAAGCACGAGCAGGTTCGGCTTCCGGTGCATCAGCACCGCGAGCCGAAGCCGCGTCCACTCGCCGCCCGACAGGCTGCTCACCTTCTTGAACACGTCGGCGCCGTAGAAGAGGAAGCGGGCCAGCTGCCCGCGGGCTTCTCCCGCTTCGAGCCCCAGCTCTTCGCGGAAAAATTCCAGCACCGTCTCGTGATGGTCCGCAGGGGCGGCTTGCTGGGCCAAGTACCCTGCTTCAATCCGCGAGCCGAGCCGGACCTCCCCCTCCTGGGGCGGTTCATGCCCCAGGATGTTCTTGAGCAGGGTGCTCTTGCCGGCACCATTGTCGCCGATGAGAACGGCCGCCTCGCCATAGCGCAGCGTATGGGTGATGCCGCGGTACAAGACGCGTCCGCCGCGGGCGTCGCCGACCTCGTTCAACACGATCGCATCCTTACCTGAGCGGTCTTTATGATCTAACTCCAGGCCGATGCGTTTACGTTCCAGTATGGGCCGTTTGAGCTTGACCATACGGTCCAACGCTTTTTGCATCGAAGCAGCACGCCGATGAAACCCGGGATTCGGCGGGTTGGAGCGGTTGCCCCATTCGATCAGCTGCTTGATCGTTTCCTGCATTTTCTTGATCTTCTTCTGCTGTTCCTCGTAATCGGCGAACTGCTGCAGCAGTCGGCGTTCCTTTTCTTCCTTGTAATAGCTGTAGTTCCCGTGGTACGTGAACGCCTCCCCGTCCTCCAGCTCGATGATCTTGCTTACAACCGCATCAAGGAAATAACGGTCATGGGAGATGATGACGCACGTTCCCGGAAAGGCGCGGACATACCCCTCCAGCCATTCCGTCGCCGCCATGTCCAAATGGTTGGTGGGCTCGTCGAGCAGCAGCAAATCCGGCTCCCGCATTAAAATCACCGCTAACCCGACCTTTGTCTTCTCGCCGCCAGACAGCGACGCAAACGGCCGCGCGAATTGCTCCTCCGGGATACCGAGACCGCCGGTAACTCGGGCGATGGACGCCTCCACTTCGTAGCCGCCGCCTCGCTCGAACGCTTCCTGCAGCCGGCCGTATTGCCGAAGCAGCGAATCCAACGCGTCCGAATCCGCTTCTGACATTTCCGCTTCCAACTGTCGCATCTGTGTTTCCAGGCTCCGTACATCGGCGAAGGCGCCCAGCAGGACATCATATACCGTCTCTTCTCGGGTATAATCCGGAATTTGTGCTAAACTGCCGATTCGGGCGTTTTTCGGAACCGACAGCAATCCTTGATCCGGGCGTTCGATGCCGGCCCACAGCTTCATGAGGGTGGTCTTGCCCGCGCCGTTGCGACCGATCAGCCCAACGGTCTCGCCCGACTTGATTTCAAAGGTAACATCGCTGAGCACCAGCTCAGCGCCGTAATACTTCTGGATATTTTGACCTTGGATCATCATGGTTTCGTTCTCCTTTATTCCCATGCCGATCCTACAAAAAAAGAAGGCAGCAGGAAATCCTGCTGCCTTCAAAGCTCACGCGTAAGTGAGGTTAGGGTAGGAGCGGCATTTCGCAATTTGGTTTGGATATCGAGTTTCCAAAAATGGACAGACTTCTCCCGTTGTTGGCTGTTGCATGAATAATGCCAAACATTGCCACCGGCAGTTGGCCTACTCGATTCCACGCAAATTTGCGATCCACTCTACCCACCTCCTTCACCAAAATAGTTACCCACATTATATTCGTTCATTTATGGGAAATCAAGGTGATATTAGTTGGACATACTAAGGGCACCGCAGGCTAAAAAAGTAGGATGAAAAAACATTTGACGATCTATGGCGAAGTGTGTAATATTCAATTAAACCTAGTGAATTATAGGGAATTAAAAAGATAGACGGGGGATGAATTCAATGAAGAAATGGAGTTTACTGCTGTTAACACTGGTGCTGACGGTGCTGGTTGCAGCTTGCGGTAATAACAATACAAACAATCAAGCGGCAGACAACGCCGGTGCGAACCAAGGCAGCGCAGGAAATGCAGCCAACGAGCAGCCAGCGGGGCAAAATTTGCCGGAAGCTGTCAAAGCCAGCGGCAAGCTGCGGATCGGCACGGAAGGAACTTATGCACCGTTCACGTTCCATGATAAGGATGGCAAGCTGACGGGCTTTGACGTCGAAATCGCAGAAGAAGTTGCAAAACGTCTGGGGGTGGAAGCTGAGTTTATTGAGACGCCGTGGGACGGCCTTTTAGCCGGACTGGATGCGAAACGGTTTGATGCGGTATTTAACGAAGTAACGATTCGCGATGACCGCAAGGAAAAGTACGACTTTTCTGATCCTTACATCGTTTCCCGTGCTGTGCTGATCGTACATGAAGATAACGAGGACATCAAAACCTTCGCCGATCTGAAAGGGAAGAAGGCGGGTCAATCGCTGACAAGTAACCTGACGGATATCGCCAGAGAGAACGGCGCGGAGATCGTTGCAACGGAAGGATTTAACCAAGCCATCGATCTGCTGCTTTCTAAACGGATCGACGCGACGGTTAATGACGGTCTATCCTTCTTGGATCTCAAGAAGCAAAGACCCGACGTGAAGTTGAAAGTGGTTGACGAAATGCCGGAAGCGGCAGAGAGTGCGGCCTTGTTTAACAAAGGCAACGAGGAGCTGGTGCAGGCAGTGAATGAGGCACTGGCTGCGATGAAAGCGGACGGAACTTACTTGAAAATCTCGGAGAAATACTTCGGCGAAGATGTTTCGAAATAAGTTGTATAAATCATTGGAGACGGCCCGTGAGGGCCGTTTCCTTCCGAAAAGGATGCTTGAGCGATGGATGAACGTATTTGGAATATTATCGTAGATTCGTTTGTTCCCCTGCTGAAAGCGGGGGTGGCTTTTACGGTTCCGCTGACGTTAATTACGTTTGCATTAGGATTGGTTGTAGCTGTCCTGACCGCGCTTGCGCGGTTGTCCAGCTTTGGGCCGCTGCGGCAGCTAGCTAGATTTTATGTATGGATCATCCGCGGGACGCCGCTATTGGTGCAGTTATTCATCATCTTTTACGGTCTTCCGTCCATAGGAATTGTTCTCGATCCGTTTCCGGCAGCGGTGATCGGATTTACGCTTAGCGTTGGTGCGTACGGGTCGGAAATTGTGCGGGCTGCGATCTTGTCGATCCATGCAGGTCAATGGGAAGCGGCGTATTCGCTGGGAATGACACGGCTGCAGGCGCTGCGGCGGATCATCCTGCCGCAAGCAGCACGGGTATCGGTGCCGCCGCTGGCCAACTCATTTATCAGCCTGGTTAAAGATACGTCGTTAGCCGCTACCGTGACGTACACCGAGATGTTCCGTACCGCCCAACAAATCACGTCAACGACCTATGAACCGCTGATTGTTTATTCGGAAGCGGGCGTCATCTATTTGATCTTCAGCACCATCCTATCGGCGCTGCAAAATCGACTGGAGAAGCGGCTGGACCGCTTCACCGCCCGGTAAGGAGGCCCAACCATCATGATCGAAATTCGCGAGTTACACAAGTCATTTGGTACCCAGGAGGTTCTCAAGGGGGTCAATCTCGAGGTCGAGCAGGGCAAGGTTCTGGTCATCATTGGGCCTTCCGGGTCGGGGAAGACGACCTTGCTGCGTTGCTTGAACCTGCTGGAAGTCCCAACCCGAGGAACAATTCGTATCAGCGACGTTCAGCTGGAATTTGGCGATGGTCGGAAGCCGAAGACTAGCGAAGTGCTGGCGCTGCGCAAGAAGACGGGCATGGTGTTCCAGGCGTATTATTTGTTCCCGCATATGACGGCGCTCCAGAACGTGATGGAAGCCCAGGTTCAAGTGTTGAAGAAGAGTAAAGAGGAAGCCCGCCGGGTTGCTTTGGAGCTGCTAAATAAGGTGGGTCTCGGTGACCGAGCGGATTTCTATCCGCATCAGCTGTCAGGCGGGCAACAGCAGCGAGTCGGGATTGCCCGGGCGATGGCCATGAGCCCGGACGTGCTGCTCTTTGACGAGCCGACCTCCGCGCTGGACCCCGAGCTGGTCGGTGAGGTGCTGAAGGTGATGAAGGAGCTGGCCCAGGAGGGCCGGACGATGGTGGTCGTGACCCATGAAATGAAGTTCGCCGCTGAGGTTGCCGACCGGGTCGTGCTCATGGACGAGGGGAACATCATCGAATCGGGAACGCCGGACCAGGTGCTGAATCATCCGTCCAGTGATCGGGCCCGTTCTTTCCTAAACCGAATTACCCAACGGGAAATCGAATAAACAGAAGAGCGGCCGGAGTTGCTATGAACTCTGACCGCTCTTCTGTATTTCTAGCGAATGCGAATATTCCCGGATTCCGCCCGGATCTTGATCAAGTCTTGCGTCTGCCGCGGTGAATCCGGCGCGCTAGTATTGCCGGAGCGTGATTGCAGGTCATAAAATCCTTTAAATTCCGCATCGACGGACAGTGTTGCATTCCCTGAGTCTACAGAGATGTCCAAATTGTCTGAGCGTTGCTCCGACAAGGTGATGTTCCCCGAACTTGCCTTGAAGCTGCCATCACCTGTAAAACGATGAAACCGGATATCTCCAGAGCTGGACGATACTTTGACGGTCCCCTTAACCTGGTTGGCGGTGATGTTGCCGGAGCTCGACTTCGCGGTCAAATTCCCCTCCAATTGTTCTACACGAATATTCCCGGAGTCTAATTGAATTTCCGTATTCCCTTGGATGTTTTCGGCCGTAACGTTCCCCGAGGAGGATTCGAGATGAATCTCATTCCCCTTGAGGTTCTCCACACGGAGATTCCCTGAGTCAATCGACAAATCGATTTCACCAGCGCGAAGACCGCGGAACGTCCCATTGCTTGAGTCTGACTCGAAGTCGATCCGATCCAATTCATCTTTGTCGTTCAGTGCAACGGTAATTCGTTGTTTGGTGGACTGGAAATTGATTGAGAAGAAGGTCCATTCGAACTTATCTTCTAGATCCAGCTTCAGTGTCCCTGCTGAGATTTGAGCCGCTTTCACCGCATCGATCGTCTTCTGATTCATTTTGCCGTTGATTTCCACGTAGTTCGTCCCGTCAGGACTATCGATAAACTCCAATTCCACGTCATAATCACTGTCGATGAGCAGATTCTGTAACCCGCCCTGTTCAAACGTCCACTTCTGCTGATAGGACGGCAGTTCATCGCCGAAATCGAAATGCTGGTAAGCCATGCCGGCCAAGCCGATCAAAATCAGCAACACTCCTAGGAGTGACCATTTCTTTGTATTCATGCTTGTTGATCCCCTTTCGCGATCCGAACATTCCAACGCAAGTAAGCGATGCTGAGCCAGAGCATGCCCTTATAAGCATATCGAGTGACAACGATAAGCAGGATGCCTAACCCGACGTAAGCGATGGATGCAAATATTTTGGCTTTAAAAATGTCCCCATGCCATAAATACTCCAGCCCAAGGAGCAAGGGGCTTAAAATTCCGGCGGCCGCACTCACAGCGAAGCTGACGACGACAGCCCAGAAGGAGAGCAGCAGCGGAACAGCGATGAGATTGATAAAGAATAGTCCGATGTAAACCATCACACTGGCAAAAGCGCTGCGGTGCTGAACACCGGCCTTGTTAGGATAACCGTCGGTTGGTGGTATCGCTGCGCCTGGTGCGGCAGCGGGTTCTGCTCCGCCAAACCAATACACATGCTCCTGGGGCACGAAGCGGTTGTCAATAGCCTCTTTGGCTAGCTCCGCCGGGTCCCCCAGCTCCAGCACGATCTCTTGCTCCGTCCGTCCGCTTTGCAAACCAAAAGCGAAGTGGGCCTCATAATCCTCCAGCAATTCGTTTTGTTCCTCCGGCGGGAGAACCGATAAATGCGCCCGGAGATTCGCCAAAAATTCGCTTTTATTCATAAACGGCTTCCTTTCTCAATTAAGGTTGAAACATTGTGTACGAACTGTCTCCACTCAACGACCAGCTTCTGGGTGTATGCTTCGCCTTCAGGAGTTAGTTTGTAGTATTTGCGCGGGGGGCCGCCTGTGGATTCTTTAAGGTATGTGGTGCAATAACCTTCATTGACCAGTCTACGCAGCAGGGGGTACAAGGCCCCTTCGGCTACCTCAATATGCTTGGATACCGATTGGGCGAGCTCGTAACCGTACCGGTCGCGGCCTTGGATTAATACCAGCACGCATAACTCCAAGGCGCCTTTCTTGAATTGGACGCTGATATCCAAACCTGCTTCGCCTCGTTTCCTCTGAATTGGATTACGTTATGTGTTGAAATTTCATTAGTACTGAACATTGATTAGTATTAACGAAAAGTATAATATCACACAGTACTGATTAAAGCAAGGTAGTGGATGAAAAAAGGCATCTGTTCCTTTTGCCCTTGGTTTTCAAGGGAATAGGACGAACAGATGCGCTTTGATTTGTGCGATTTCCCCAAAGTCAGATTGCAGAGTGTCAGAAGCAGTCAGCTCTTGGCTTGTTCGGGTTGGCGGTGAAGCCGAGGGAGCGCCTCGGTTGCCGGCCCTTCGATTACTTCACCTTTGTAATCGAACCTGGAGCCGTGGCAAGGGCAGTCCCAGGAACGTTCCGCCTCGTTCCATTTAACCTCGCAGCCCATATGGGTGCAGGTCGTATCCACCAGATAGAGCAAGCCGTCCTGGTCGCGGTAGGCTCCGGCACGTTTGCCATGGTGCTTCACGACGCCGCCTTGCCCCGGAACGAGATCCTCTGGCTTCAGGTGGACGAGTTCGATTTTACCTGTGACGAACTCTTTAGCTACGTCCGCATTTTGGGTGATGAAATGCTTAATTGAAGGATCGGCCTTGAACCGGGATGGCGTAAACAACTCGGCATAACGGTTCTCTTTCTCCAGAATAAGGTCGCGGATCAGCATCGCAGACAGCGTGCTGGTGGTCATTCCCCATTTATAGAAGCCGGTAGCGACGTATATATTCGGATGATTCGATGTGATCCGCCCGATATAAGGGACGCCATCGAGAGTTACTAGATCCTGCGCCGACCAGCGGAAAGGGATCGATTTGATTCCGAGCGTTTGCTGCCCGAATTTCTCCAGGGCTTCGTAGGACTGAATCGTACAGTCGTTTTTGCCCGTCTTATGTGATTCACCGCCGACGAGAACCACCGGTTTTCCGTTTAGCTCTGCGGACCGGAGCGAGCGCGTAGGGGAGCCGCAATTAATGTACATGCCGCCAGGATAGGCTTTCTCCGGTTCAATGGCCACAACATAGGAGCGTTCGGCATGCAGCCGGGTGAAGTACCATCCTTTTCCGTCAAAAAACGGATAATGAGAGGCTGATACCGCGTGGCGGCAAACGATGTGACGGCCGTTTTCCGTGGTCAGGCGAAGCCGACCATCTGGCTGCGGTTCAGCAACGTCTTCTAGCGTTGTATTCTCATATACTACGCCTCCATGGGAAGTGACGTACGCCAGCAATTCCTTCAAGTATTGAAGCGGATGGAACTGGGCCTGATTTTTCATCACGACGGCCCCTCTGGCTTGCAGCGGCAATTCTATCGTATCCCGCCATTCTCCCGGCAGACCTAAGCGTTCATAAGCCCGCCACTCCGCTTCCAGCTGGTGGAGCTGCTCGTCCGAATCCGCATACAGATAAGCATCCTCTTGACGAAGTTGACACTCGATCTTCCGCTCCTTGACGGTCTCGCCGATCCAACGCAGCGCCTCTTCATTCGCCTCAAAATACAGCCGTGCTCCCTCCTCACCAAAATGTTGGATCAGCTTGTCATAAATCAGGCCGTGCTGTGCCGTGATCTTTGCAGTAGTGTACCCGGTGGTGCCATCCAGTACCTTGCCGGCTTCCAGAATCGCGACCTTTACACCGGCTTGCACCAACAAATAGGCGGTGGTGATTCCGGTGATCCCGGCGCCAACCACGGCAACGTCGGTTTCGATGTCTTCGGTTAGCTTGTTAAAGTCCGGCAGCGGCGTTGTTTTGCGCCACAGCGATTCGGGGAATCGCGGAAGTCCGCCGGACATAAATGGGATATCCTCCATTGAGGCTTCCTCCTGTCTTCTGATTTTCCTGTAAATTGGGAGCCGTTTCGGATACATTATTTCCCGCTTGGATGCAGAAAAACCGCCGGGGATTCTCCGAAGTTCCTGTCGATCGATGTCGCATGAAAAAGGAATGAAAAGCAAATAATGGAGAGGAGAGATGCAGACAGAATAGGAGTTGCTGATCATGCTGCGCCATTTATCCCGCGGCCGCTCCGGCCAGCAGACCAAAAGCAACAGACAACTACGAATTACTGGGGATTTGCAGCAAATGCTGGACCGCATTATGGAGGAATCCGGAAACAGCCCGGATATTGTCATCCGTCAGCTTAAGCTTGGCGGCCCTGTTCCGGCACCGGTGAAGGCGGCCATCGTATATTTGAATGCCCTCAGCGACCAACAAGCGATTAATAATTTCGTGATCAAGCCTTTAATGGAGATGGATCCTGAGAAGGTTAACGTTTATCCTCCCGACCGACTGATCCAATATATCCTCGAAGATGCTTTGTCCTTAGGCGAGACTCAGGTCGTGAAAGAATGGAACGACATCATGCTGGCTGCTCTATCGGGAGACACCGTGCTGCTGGTGGATGGCAGTGACCAGGCGATCATTTCCGGCACAGCGGGTGGGGAATGGAGAGCGGTTAACGAGCCAACCTCGCAATTAGTTGTGCGCGGGCCGAAAGACAGCTTCGTGGAATCGATTGCGACTAATATCTCCTTGATCCGGCGGCGCATTAAATCACCAGATCTTTGGCTGGAGTCGATGAAAATCGGTTCCGTTACCCATACCCACGTAGCCATGATGTACATGAAAAACAGTGCCGACCCCAATTTAGTCGCTGAAGTTCGCCGGCGGCTCCAACAGATTCAAATCGATGGTATCCTGGAATCCGCATATATCGAGGAGTTTATTCAGGATAAGACCATTACTCCATTTCCGACGGTTTTTAATACGGAACGTCCGGATGTTGCCGCAGGCAATTTGCTTGAAGGACGAGTGGTTATTATCGTCGATGGTACGCCGTATACCCTGATCCTGCCTACCGTGTTTGCCCAGTTCATGCAATCACCGGAGGATTACGCACAGCGTTTTGACATCAGCATCCTGATGCGTGTCATTCGCTATATCTGCTTCGTGATTTTGCTGCTGGGTCCGGCGGTTTATATTGCCTTAACAACCTTCCATTATGAGATGATCCCTACGCTGCTGCTGGTCAGCTTAATGGCTCAGCGTGAGGGAGTGCCGTTTCCTGCTTTCGTAGAGGCGATCTTTATGGAGGTTGTATTTGAGATTTTACGTGAGGCAGGGGTACGGATGCCGCGGGCGATCGGGCAAACGGTGTCGATCGTAGGTGCACTGATCCTCGGGCAGGCTGTCGTTGAGGCAGGGATCATCACACCGATCATGGTTATTGTCGTCGCATTGACAGGGATCGCAAGCTTCGCCTTGCCCTCCTATAACTTGTCCATTGCGGGGCGGCTGTTTCGGTTTTCTTTTCTCGTGCTGGCTGGCTTATTTGGATTTTACGGGATCACGCTGGGGCTGATTATGCTTATCGCTCATATGAACAGCATCCGGTCGTTTGGTGTACCTTATTTGTCGCCGTTCAGCCCGTTTGTGCCACAGGCTCAGAAGGATGCCATCCTGCGGCTGCCGATCTGGATGCACGGCTGGAAACCGTTAATGTCTTCAAGCCAGCAAGATGTGAAGAAGACCGGGGAAATCAAACCGATGTCTTCAGGCGACTCCAGCGGGTCGTCGAATACTGGACAGGAGAGTCAAGGCGACTCCCCACTAAATAGAAGTCATTCACAGAAAGAGAAAGATGAAAACCATCCGCAGCAAGATGGAGGCCGTGCTCAGCAAGATGAAGGGAACTCACAGCATAATGGACACAAAACGGAATCAAGGAAGCAGGAAGACCAATATGAGAATTAGAGGGATAGGGTTGCTTGTTATCCTGTGTGTCATGTTGCCCCTGTCCGGGTGCTGGGATGCGGAAGAGTTAAACCAACGTGCGGTGGTGTCCGGGATTGGCATCGATCGCGGCCCCGGAAATAACAATTATGTGGTGTCCCTTCAAGTGATTATTGCCGATGAGATTTCCGGAAAAATCGGCAGAGGTGGTACTCCAACGACAGTTTACTCCGCCGAAGGACGATCCATTATAGAGGCGATTCGCAAGGCTTCCATTCAGGTGCCGCGGCTGATGTCGACCGCACATGTTCGCATTGTGGTGATCTCGGAGGAACTGGCACGCGAGGGAATATCGGATATCCTTGATTTTCTTGACCGGGATTCAGATATTCGCCTCACTGCCAAAGTTTTTGTGGCAAAAGAAGGAATCCGAGCGCTCGACGTGATTGCTGGGCTGTCCCCCATGGGGAAAATCACGGCGTATACGCTTGCTCAAAAAGCAGAAATATCCTCCCGAGAGTTCGGTGCTAATTATCCTGTTGAGGTGGATGATTTGATACGTGATGTTCTCGTGCCCAACTCAGGGCCGGTCATTAACGGCGTAGATATCGAAGGAAGTGTCGAAGAAGTACGGAAAAAAAGCAACCTAGAAGCAACAGATAACCTTGGTCTTCTGGTCATGTCCAATTTGGCAGTGTTTAAAGGGGATCAGATGAAGGGATGGCTCAATGAGCAGGAAAGCAAGGGGTTTGTCTGGCTCAGAAATTTGCTTCAGAACACTTCGATTGTGATCACGCCGGGCGATCAGGGCGTGATTACGCTGGATGTTCACAGAGGTAAAACTTCGATTCAGGCGATCCTGAAGGACCGGGAAGATCCTGTCTTTATTGTGAAGGTGATGAGCCAGCTCTCGGTTCGGGAGATGGATGGCACCGTCGATTTGCGCGACCCGGCAGCTTTGAATGAGATGGAAAAGGATGTAAACGAAGAAATCGTGAAGAACATTAAGGCTGCCGTTCAAAAGGCTCAGTCTCTGAACAGTGACATTATATGTTTCGGACGGACGCTCGAACTCCAGCACCCAAAAGTATGGAAGCAATTGAAGAGTCAATGGTCCGAAATCTTTCCAAAGGTCGCTGTCGAATATCAGGTTGATTCGATCATTCGCAATTCCCAGATGAGAGATCGTTCCTTCAAATATAATTTGAAGAAAGAATAGGAGGCAGGATTCGCTTTGGAAAATACGAAGCTAAGTCCTCTACAACTTTTCGCCCTGCTTGTTTTGTTTCAACTCGGGACGGCCCTGGTTGTGAATTTGGGCATGGAAGCCCGCGAGGATGCCTGGATTGCCGTGTTATGCGGCATGTTGATCGGGTGTCTGCTCTATATGGGGTATGCGTATCTCTACATCACATTTCCGGATAAGCTGCCTACCCAATACATGCGTTTGCTGCTCGGAAAATACTTGGGCGGGATCATCGGCCTGGCCTATATCTTGTTTTACATGAACAAATCTAGCCGCGATTTGTTGGATGGCGGGCTCTTGGTTTTTGTCTCTACGTTGAAAGAGACTCCGCTGTTCATCATTAATACAGTGATGATGCTGGCAGTCGTTTATGTGCTGCACAAGGGCATTGAGGTGTTAGCTCGCACGGCGTTTATTTTGCTTTGGATTGTGTTTGTGATAGGGATCGTCATCTTGTTTATGCTGTTGTTCTCGGGAATCATCGATTTCACTCGGATTCTCCCAGTGCTTAGCGATGGGTTTAAACCCGTACTCAAATCCGTTTATCGACAAAACTACCAATTCCCGTTTGCGGAGATTATTTGCATCACTATGGTGATGCCGTATTTGAATAATAAAAAAGCGGGAGTTCGGGCAGGATTGATGTCTGTGTTGCTATCGGGGATGATTTTGTCGGGAACGGCAGTGATTACGATCTCTATCCTTGGCGTAGACATTGCCGAGAGATCCATCTTTCCGCTCCTAACGTTGGTTGGTAAAGCCTCCATTGCTGACTTTATTCAACGACTGGATATTTTAGTGGTCATGGTGCTGATTATCGGCGATTTTTTCAAAATCGCGATCTATTTCTATGCTGCAGTGATCGGAGCTTCCGATCTGTTCAAGATTCCTTATCGGAAGATCCTTTATCCACTAGCCCTGATCGTGTTGTTTACTTCGATAACGATCTCTCGAACGTACAGTGAACATGTCAAAAAAGGTGGCGATGTCCTCTATATCATGGACCCATTATTTTATGTTATTTTGCCCGCCGGTCTGGTTATAGCCGCCTTGATTTACCGATTCCGTACCCGTCGCAAATCCGGAACCCGAATCTCCTGATGTTTTCGAAGAGTCTTTGTCCGCTGAGGTGGACGAAGACTCTTCGTTTTGCTGCGAGCTAAGCACATGGCCAGCGTTTTGCTCGTTTCCTTTTCGTTTGCTGGCTACGAAATGAAGGATGTCCGGAACAATCAGGAACAGAACCAGTATATAAGCACAAATCCGTTCAGCAGGATCGGGTAGGGTGTAGCCCCAGTTAATTAAAAAGTTATTCCATGGCAGTCCAACAAGGATATCCGTACATATGATATAACCCATTGAAAAAGCCGCAACGACAACGACAGTCAGATATTTTCGTATCAGCATAAGATGCAGCTCCTCCCGGTAAAATGATGAGTGTAACCTATCCTTTAGTATTGGGTAAAAGCGTGTTGGAACATGCAGGAAGTGGGGAAAGGAATTGACGTTTCATAAAACAAGACTTATACTAATTCTAAAAATAACTGCAGGGATTGATGATAAATGAAAGCCTTAAACTTAACGACCCAACGCCAAGCGGTATATGATGTGGTTCGTAATGCCAAGGACCATCCGACAGCAGCGGAAGTCATGAACCGTCTGGTTGAGCAAGGGTATAATTTTGCATATGGTACGGTGTATAACTCACTTCGGTATTTAACCGAGAAGGAATTGATTCGCGAACTGAAACTAGGCGAAGCAGCCAGCAGGTATGATGCGAAGCTGGACGATCATCAGCATATCTTGTGCGAGGTTTGCGGGCGCGTGGATGAAGTGATGTCGAATGTGCCGGAGGAATGGTACCGTACGGTGGCTAAGGAAACAGGATATGATGTCCATCATGCACATGTCGTATTTGGGGGGGTGTGTCCACAGTGTCAGCAGAAGAAGTGATGCAAAACGGAATTTCAGGTCATACCGTCCCCTTTCGCAGCCCATCCAGTGTTGAAATGGCCGAGCCGGAGGGTTTGGAATTAGGCAAAGTAGCTTGCCCGGTTACACAGCGGGTCATTCTAATTAGCCCATTTCCGAGCGATGTTCATGAACTAGTGCGTGAGTTGTCGGAGAGCTGCTTTGATGTCCTTGTATTTCATCATTTGGAGCAGGGCATTCGTAACGCTTTGGCGGCAGATCTGCTGATCTTTGATCTGACCTCCTATCAGGAGGATAAAGACGCGGCGGTAATCCGTTCATTGGTCGGACAGGAAACCGGGGGCACCCCATCCTTGTTGCTCGTGAGAGAATCAATGCTCGAATACCTCGATCCGGCCTTAAGAAACCAAGAGCTTCTGGTTTGGCCAGCCCGCCCGGTCGAAATCGTGTACCATGCCCAGCGAATTATTCGCAATAGCGGCCCTCGTCCGTTGTCATCTCGGCTGCTTACTGGCACGTCACCGGCGATCTTCAAGGATTTGTGGATCGATCGCAAGAAAATGACAGTGTACCGGGGCGGCATCAAAATTGAGTTGACTAAGACGGAGTTCGAGCTGTTAATCAAGCTCCTGGAACATGAAGGTACCGTGCTGTCCCGCGAAGAGTTGCTGTCCGAAGTATGGGGAACAACATTTCTTGGCGGCAGCAACGTCGTTGACGTGCATATCAAGAGTCTACGCAAGAAGCTCGGCGACAACGCCTCGCGTCCGACCTATATCACCACCGTCCGCGGCGTTGGTTACCGTCTAGCGGATTAATCACACTCAATTTATAAAAAACCGTTTGTCCGACGACAAACGGTTTTTTAGTCCCCAGTGTTCTAGTTGAAAGGGAATAGGGGAGCGGACTATCTTCCCGCCTCTTCTTTTGATGATTATCCCGTTGGATCACTATGAGTTGAGAACGTTTCGACAGGGGTCCTGGCCTCTTCTCTCTTCGCCCCCCTCTTTTGATGATTATCCCGTTGAGTCAGCTAGTGGTGTGGAAGAAAGAGAAGAGAGGGCAATAAACATGTCAGGACTTCTATAAATACCATTAGCAACCCACTCGTATCTAATGAGTATTGAATATGTATCATATAGAACAAGTATAAGTATTTAAGTATCAGAATAGAAGAACAAGCATCGAACAAGCATCGAATAAACATCGAATAAGCATCGAATAAACATCGAACAAGCACTAGTAAGTACTAGCAAACACTAGTAATGTCTAATAAACTTCAAAATAATTTCTATTAAGTATCCCATTAGCCCCTACGATCACAATCGTATAACCGTCCACGAGCATTACAGCACCACACTAGCACCTGAGCCAGCATCTCACTAGTGTCTCATTGCCACTTCATTATCCTCACTCGTATCTCGATAGCATATTAATTTTACGCCGCTGCGGCAAAGTATGGCTTCTGATGATGTGCGTTCAGATGGCGTTTGATTAACTGGCGGTAAGGGATCGCTGGAATGGATACGCACATCTGCAGCAAGTTTTGGCGCATTTCTTCCTCGGAAAAGGACATGCGTAGGTAACGGCGGACGGTGTATTCATTCAAATAGGCTTGCAGATGGGTTAGCCCCAAGGCAACATAGGTACGTTTCAGCGAATTCCACGCCGCTCTAACTTCTTTGCGCAAAGGCAAATACAGTCGAAATGCCAAAGG
>NZ_JADQ01000033.1:0-52256 GCF_000518465.1 Paenibacillus sp. J14
TGATTCCGCACAAAAGAGGAGGGGGCGAGCAACAGGCTGACCGGAGCGATCTTGAGACATTCATCAACAAGTATGTCGATGGACAACATACCTCAACCAAGCGGTGGTTTCCTTTCGCTTATCGGATGTATCTGCCCTTGCGGANNGTCGTGAGACAAGCAAGAGACTCGATCCGACGCACGTATGTCTCGCTGGGAATAACGCATTTGCAGGCGTATTTGAATGAGTACACCGTCCGCCGTTACCTGCGCATGACTTGTTCCGAGGAAGAGATGCGCCAAAACCTGCTGCAAATGTGCTTGTCCATTCCTGCCATCCCTTACCGCCAGTTAATCGCCCATGGTCTGAACGCACGCCAGCGGAAGCCGTTCCTTGCAGGTGCAGCGTGAGGCTGCTAACTGAGGTACTATGCGATTTTTATTGAGAAAAGAAAGAATGCTGATCGGAATGCCAAACAACATGAAATCGCCCCTACCTTGACTTTCGAACACAGTTAATCGACTCATTTACAGCTATACCAATTTCAGCATTTCCGCTTCTTATTCAGTATTTTCCCTTTCAGCTCAACCGATTTAAGCTATACCCAAGTTCAATTTATCGTTTTTTTCACAATCTAATCTATATTAACTCAGTGAGTTGTAGCTCAAATGTTCCTACCCATCGGTTTTCTCACATCACTTTTTTATTACTGATCTTGCATACTACTACACTTGTTTATTACTGATCTTTCATACTACTACACTTGGATATTACTTGGATGCTACTTTCTGCCCCCTACTTCCTTCACATTCTCCACCGGCTGATTCAACGGGATAATCGTTAAAAAGGAGGACGAGAACGTATTCCTCCCTCTTGCACATATCCGTACTTATCGGTTTACCGGCATCTTGCTTCAATTTTGCATATCACACTTTCTTTCTCTTGTTTCCATTTCCTGATGCAACGGGATAATCGTTGAAAAGAACGCGGAAAGACTAGGTTTCCCTCCCCCCAAAGGAAGAAGTCTTCCAATTCGAAGCAAAAAACCGTCCGATATCCATCGGACGGTCTATAGGCAGCTATTGTACTCGGTTCGCAGCCGAAGAAAGGACAAACTGCACAATCGGAGTGATGTCGGGCAAGCTGTGCGGGTGATGGCCCCCGCCTGGCTTAAGAATGGTCATCACCGCTCCGCCACATGCCCGGTAGGTGCGCTCAAGCACCGCCCCGTTCTCCTCAAACGGCACGTCGAGATCGGCGTCACCGGAGATGAGCAGCACCGGCACGCCAGCGCTGGCCGGTGCGGTGAGCCCTGCGAGCAGGCGATCCGTCTCCTCGCCGGCGAGCCGGTTGGCCTCCGCCGGAGTGGCTGCTGACTTGGCGATGTCATACACCGCCAAGCAGTCGTGCCACTCCTCCGGCGCGCCCCGACCCGCACCCTGGCCCCCCGGCCAGCTGCGGATGTCCACCACCGGCGCGTCGAGATACAGCGCCGCGACGCGGTCCGGGTACAGCGCGGCGTACCGTAGCGCGTACAGGCTGCCCCGGCTGAAGCCGAACAACACCGGCTTCGGGGCGAGCTCATATTTCGCGGTCAGCCAGGCGCGAAATGCTTCCATCTGCCCGGCGGCGTACGGGCAGCCGTAGAGGTGGCTCAGCCGGCAGTAGGCCACGTGCCAGCCTTGCTCGAGCAGAGCCAGGTCGGCGTCCGCGAAGGCGCCGAAGAATTCGCTCCGCCAAACCCAAGGCCGGCCGGGCGCGGCCTCCCGCGGAGCGACTACCACGCATTCGCGGCCGCCGAAGTAGAAGTCGGTGCGCGCGAACCCCATCCATTCGCGCACCTCCGCGCTCTCTGTGCCGCCTTCCAGCGCAGCGGCACGCTCGATTGCTGGCAGCAGTGCCTCAGCCTGCTGCAGCGCCTCCGCCAGCGGCGGTGTCTCCAGCTTGTTCGGGTTCGTGTGCCCGACATGCTCTCGCCACGCCGCATTCAGCACGGCTCGCCGCTGGCCGACGAGCCGGATAAACTCGCTGTCGCCCCCGTCGACCTCAGCCCAGGCCGGTATCCGCTCCAGCTCCAAATGGAACACACGGCTCAGGATCGTCTGGGCGATTACCCAATGCCCGTCTTCGTTCGGATGGATGCCATCGCCGTAACGATAACCCGCGTCCGCCTCACGACGTTTACGAATCAGTTCACTCAACGGGCGGCGGAGATCTACCACCGTCAGCCCTTCTGCTTCGCCGTACTGCTGCACCCAAGCTGCGTAGCGTTCCAAGACTTCGTTATATTTGACATACGGCCGCTCAAACGAGTATTCATTCATATCCTTCCCGTCTGGCAGCGCCTCTCCGCCAATCGAAGCAACATCAAATGGCGGCGGCGTCATCAGGATGACGCGGGCTCCGACGCTTTGCACCTGTTCCACAGCTTGACGCAACCCATCGCGGTAGGCTTCAAAACGCGCCTCCCCAAACGGATGATAAATTCCGTCGTTCATTCCGTAGCAAATAAACACCCAATCCGGCCGGGTTTCGGCCAAAGCGCGCTCCAGGCGCTCATGCACGCAGGGACGGGGGAAGGGGTGATCTTTTTCGCTGGTTCCCGCTACAGTCTCGCTGCTGACCCCCAAATTGATCCACTCCAGTCGGTGTTCCGGCAGATGCTTCAGGAAAAAAGCCTCCAAGTTCCGGATATACGTACCGTTCTCCGTAATGCTGTCGCCAAAAAAGACAATTCGCTTGCTTCGCGGTACCGCTAACAAGTCAGCGCTTTCATTTTTAGTGATCAAAACAGCAAGCCCCTTTCAAAATAAAATGGATATGACTTCAAGTTAAATATGAAACCGCGCTCTAAACTTGCCGGGTGATTCTCCAGTCCAGCGTTTAAACTGACGGCTGAAATGGGCAATATCCTTGTAACCAAGTCGTATCGAAACGGCTTCCACCGATAACTCCGGCTCCAACAGCAGCAGCTTGGCCTTCTTAAGCTTCAGCGCCGATAAATACTGGCGCGGCGACATCCCGTACACGCTGCGGAAAATCCGATTGCAGGAGGACGCGCTGTACCCAAGTCCGGCAGTGACCGCCGCGACAGTCTCGCGTGATCGATCGGCGTCCAGAACGTCGACGGATCGACGACCGGAGGAGCCTTCATCACGGGAGACACTACCGCGACTAACATTACTGCTGATACCCTTTTCGCCGGTGATGCTGGAACTGCTGTTTCTGGAACTGCTGCTTATGGTGCTTGCGTTCCCTAATGTTGACACGTTCCACGCCGCCCCCGGCTCCTCGACGCTGCGCTCCAGCGCGGCGGCGATCTCCGCCGCGATCCGGTTCATCCGGCTGCTTGGCGCGCCGGCTTCCTGCTCGGCCAACCCTTCGCTCAGCCCTGCAAACAGCTCGAACAGCGCAGCCATCGTCCGCATCTTGTCCGCCACCTTCGTACCTGACCCGTCCGAAGTAAGCGCGATGAGCTTGTCCAAGCTTGGCCGAATAATTTGGGCCAGCGGTCCGTCTGCGGTGTAGAGCGGATTCTCGCCGCGGCACAGCAGCTCGCGAAGCACGGGCTCATCGACGTTAAAATGCAAGCAATAATACGTCATCGACTCTGTTCCCAGCGCCCGGCTTTCGTGCATGTCCTCGGGGCGCAGCAGCAGAAAATCGCCGGGCTGCTGCACATAACATTTACCGCCGACGAGCATCTCTTGACTGCCTGCCAGCAGCAAGTTCACCTCGAACAGCGGGTGGCTGTGGCGCGGATACGACCACTCCGGCGTGACCGTTCGCAAATGCGCGGCAAAGAGCTTAAACGTCGAATCCATATTTGGCAGCATATATTCGGTAACCTGATGTTCTCTAGCCACCCTTATCCCTCCGCTTCTCTTTAATCGCTTTCCCTGCCTCACCGCCGTGCACGTTTTGGATAAATCGATCGGCGGTTTGGACATGGGCGTTCCCCAAAAGCCTTGTTATAATCAAAACTAGCATAACCGCTGTGAATTGAACAGGAGGTAATTAACTTGGGTAAAAATATATTTTTTAACGCGCATCACTCTCCGATGGGAGCGTTTGCCAGCTTTACATTAGGTTATCCCGGCCAAAGCGGCGGCTTCGACCTAGAAATGGCCAGCCCGCCGAACCAAAACATCTATATTGGCCTGCAGGACGATGGGCAAGAGCATTACCGCGCTTTCCCGTTCTTTGGCGAAGGTCTGGACGAGCGTAATCGTTACACGACCGAAGAGAGCAATTCAGGCTCCAGCGAGCGACATTCCGTTCAGCAAGTAGAGGGCGGTCTCATCCTGCCGTACAATCGGAATGAAATCGTCCGCCGATTTGGGGCAGCCATCGACGAATGGCAAGCCGGCGATTTGACGTTCCGCTTAATCTCCCCGTTTGAAGGCGTACCTGATCCCGAGACAGCAACGGAAGAGCAGCTGCGTTTCGCGCTGATGCCGGCCGTGCTTGCCGAGATCACGGTGGACAATACCCGGGGAACGTCGACGCGCAAAGCCTTCTTTGGTATGCAAAACAACGACCCTGTCAGCGCCATTCGTCGCTTGGAGGACGTGACGAGCGGCCGCATTTGCGGCATTGGCCAAGGCCGCCATACCGCCATTGCGGCGAGCGATCCGCGGATTACCAGCGCTGGCTTTTTTACGATGGAATCGATTCTCAAACCAAAGGTTCCGGAAAATCTCCGGTTTGGCCTTGGCCCCGTGGGCGCACTGCTTATGGATACACCGGCTGGCGAGAAAGCCACTTACCGCTTTGCACTTTGCTTCTACCGCGCTGGTTACGTCACAACAGGGATAGATGCATCCTACTACTATACGCGGTATTTCGCGAACATCGAAGAAGTAGCCGAGTATGCGTTAGCACAATTTGACCGTAAGCTGGAGGTTGCCCGCCAAGGCGACGCGCTAGTGAACGACGCTAAGCTAAGCGAGGATCAGAAGTTTATGCTTGCGCATGCCATCCGCAGCTATTACGGTTCCACGGAGCTGCTGGAGCATGACGGCAAGCCGCTCTGGATCGTCAATGAAGGCGAATACCGGATGATGAATACGTTTGATTTGCTGGTTGACCAGTTGTTTTACGAGATCAAAATGAATCCATGGACGGTTAAAAACGAACTCGATTTCTACACCAGCCGCTACAGCTACCGGGATACGGTGCGGTTTCCGGGAGATTCAACCGAATATCCTGGCGGCATCAGCTTCACGCATGACATGGGCGTAAAGAACTCGTTTACCCTTCCTGGCTATTCGTCTTATGAGCTGCATGCGCTCGACGACTGCTTCTCTCACATGACGCAGGAGCAACTCGTCAACTGGGTGTTAAGCGCCACCGTTTACGTCCATCAAACGAACGATCGCGAATGGTTGAAGCAGAACCTGCCGATTCTGGAGCAATGCTTGGAAAGCATGGTGAACCGCGACCATCCTGATCCGTCGCAGCGTACCGGCATTATGGGCCTCGACAGTTCCCGTACAATGGGCGGAGCGGAAATCACCACCTATGACAGTCTGGACGTCTCGCTGGGGCAAGCGCGGAATAACATTTATTTGGCCGGCAAGAGCTGGGCAGCGTACGTTGCCTTAGAGAAGCTGCTTCGTGACAATGGCCGCGAAACGGCGGCTGCGCTGGCCGGACGCCAAGCCGATTTGTGTGCTGCCACGATTACTTCTCATATGCTGCCGGGCGGTTACATTCCAGCGGTCATTCAAGAGAACAATGACTCGAAGATCATCCCTGCGATCGAGGGTCTTATCTACCCGCTCTACACCGGCTGCGAAGAAGCGCTGGATCCAAACGGTCGATTCGGCGCATATATCGCAGCGCTGTCCACGCACCTGAACACAGTGCTGCAGCCGGGCATCTGCCTGTTCGAGGACGGCGGTTGGAAGTTGTCCTCAACGAGCAACAACTCCTGGCTAAGTAAAATTTATCTCTGCCAGTTCATCGCCCGCCGGATCTTGGGTCTTCCGTGGGACGAACGAGGTCAAGCTGCCGATGCAGCACATGTGGGCTGGCTGACTTCCGAGAAGAATGCCTACTGGAGCTGGAGCGACCAGATGATGGCCGGTGTCATCTGCGGAAGTCGGTATTATCCGCGCGGGGTTACAGCAATTTTGTGGCTGGACGAGAACTGATCCCGCTTGCACACAACCAAAAAAAGGCTGGTCCCTTATGGGCCCGGCCTTTCGCTGTTATGCTCCGCTACGTGCGGCCTGGTTACGGCCAGCATGCTTGGCTTGATACAATGCTTCATCGCTGGATTTAAACAACTCCTGCAACGGCACATCCGAGCCTGCGGGAACAGTGACCACACCAATGCTGATGGTATACTCGGGTCTAGTGTCCAGGCGCCCGCGATTTCTCTGACTCTCCAGCACAGCGGCACGCAGATTTTCAGCGAACTCATCCGAGGCCTGCTCGTCCGCTCCCGGAAGGAAGATCGCGAATTCATCTCCGCCATACCGCCCAAACAAATCCCCCTCCCGCAGTCGAGGATGGACCTTCCCGGCGAATTCCTGCAGCAGCTCGTCTCCGATATGATGACCAAAGGAGTCATTAATCGTCTTAAAATGGTCCACATCGATCAGAATAAACGAGGCCGGGATCCCCACCCTCCGGCATTGCCGCAAGGTCTGCTGGGTATGGTGCATAAAGGCCCGCCGGTTCAACGCACCAGTCAGATCGTCATAGCTGGCCAATCTCATCAACTCCCGGTCCGTCCGCTCCTTGGAGAGAAGGAAGAAGCCCATGTTCCCCAGCATTAAAAGCGCATACAAAGCCAGGAAGGTTAACGTTTGATAGACGCCGGGGTTCATCATGTCCACCAATCCGAGACTGAAGAAAGCCAGCGGGGTGCGAGCGGTCAAGACAATCGCGATTGTGAGGTACATGTAACCTATCAGCTGGGACAATGAGGAATTCAAGGACGATGACACTAACCGAACGGCAGGGATCGCCAGCATCACCGCGATAGAGAAGGAGACGACAGCAATGCGAAGTGAAGCGGTATTATGCAGGAGAACAACCAACAGGTAGGCTGTCATACCCGCTGCGGTCCAATATACGTAGAACCTCCTCGCTTTGGTGCTAAATCCGTCAGTCACTTGCAGCAATGCAACCATTTCAGAGGCAGCCCCCAGCAGTAAAAACAAATTCGCCGCTGTGAGCACGGCCATGCCCGGTGTATTTTCCGATAATATAAACAAACCCCAGGTTACAGCCTGCAGCCATTTGGCGGCATAAAACACGTCCATCACTGACTGTTTGGAATTACGGAACTTGTATGCACTAAAGAGAATGATGGTCAGAAGATGGCCCAATACGAGCAATACGAATTCCGTTCCCATATCTAATTTTAGATCCAACATGAAACTTTCCACCGTCTCCATCCCACGAAATAATCTTCATCCTTATTTGATACTTTTTCTTATCATATAACAAATTTCGCCAAAGAGGATGCAGAGAATGAAAAAAAACGAGGATTTCCTTCCTGTCAAACAGGAGGAGATCCCCGCTATTTCATCGTTTTGCAAAATTAGTGGTTGGTATCTCCCTGGCGGGAGATCAGGAATAACGTGCCCCATATCAGCACGAACCCACAGGCTTGGGCGACTGTAATCAATTGCTGGAACGCAATCCAGTTAATCAGAACGCCAACCATTGGGAAGCTTAGCTCCGCCAGAGTCGCGACCGACGCTTTGGTTGTGGTCAGCCCCTTGTAATAGACGAGCAAGCTTAGCAGGCCTGGCAACAACGCTTGTCCAAGCATATTGAGGGAAAATGCAGCAATTTGCGAGGTGCCGGTCGGCAGGCTCCATGCAGCCCCTTCATTCCAAGTGATCGCCAGCAACAGCGGCAACGCCAAAATAAACCGCAACGATGTCACTGTCTCATATTTCATCGTCCCGACCATCAACCGCCCCATTACCGTGGATCCGCCCCACAAGGCGGCTGCCCCTAATGAGAGCAGGCTGCCGATCTGCACGAAATCGCTCCAATGCCCAATCGGCATCGTAAACCCGAAGGTCAGCAAATACGTTCCAAGCAACGCGATAAGCAGATATCCGAAAAAGTGGCGCGGCAGCTTCTCTTTAAGCAGCAATCCGGCCAGCAAGATGGCAAACAGCGGCTGCATTTTTTGCAGCAGCAGGACTGCATTCAGGTCACCGCTTGACAAGGCCAACGTAAACAGAATCGTGGCGATGGCCGAACCGCCCCACGAAATAAATAGCAGCGCGCCCCCTTGACGCCAACCAAGCCCTTTAAGCTCGGTGCGGTTTTTCCATAAGACCGGGATGGCAAAAAGCGCGATAATCAGATGCTCAATCAATACGATTTGCGCCGAGGTCAGCGACTTCAGCAGGATCACCCGAAACAACGGGTCTACGCCCCACAATGCTGCACCCAACACGACAAGCCAGAAACCGCTGCGCGATTTGCGTGCTTGAGCCGTTCTGGGCGAGTGCTGAATCTGACCGGATGCGCCCGTAAGTGCCCCTGCATTCAATCCAGCAGAAATTTGGATACCACTGCTTACTTTGACTTTCTCCATGGTGTCTGTCCCCTTCTTGAATAGAGGGTCTACGTAGAAAACCCCCGCATCGACCTTCCTAAAGGCTTTGCGGGGGCTGACCAAATAAGCTTGGCAGGCGACCATGGCAGGTCCCTGATTCAAACTTCAGCTTCATTGATCTCCTCCCATCCGGACTTTACCGTCGGCCTTGGATTCTCACCAAGTCAGTCGCTTCGGGCCGTGAAGGCCATCTGCGAGTCGCGGGCTGCGGTTCCCTCTTGCCGAAACCTCACCGCCGGTCGGGAATTTCACCCTACCCCGAAGATCTCTATTCATTTAATTTTGGATTACTTAAGTTGTTTCTATCATAACGCAGGTTGTCAAGCGACTCTGTTGCAAAAATCACAAAGCCTGATCATGTCCCAACAATTCATCTTTATCCCCGCTTGACCACCTCGAAATTGTCTTCGAGCAGCAGCCAATTTTGCGGAAAACTTAAACCCAGCTTCCAATAACTCATTCCGCGCAGCCCTAACTCCTTGATCAGGTCAAACTTCGCTTGAATCGAGCGAGCATCCTCAAACCAAACTTCATGCTCCCGACCTTCCGCATCCCAATATTGGAAAAAAGGTGCCTGATCCCGCTCGCTGTATTGAATGGCGACGCCATGCCGCGCGGCAATTTGAATCGCCTGCTGCGGACTAATCGCCCTTGCGGAGCTTCCCTCCACAAATGGCAACGTCCAGTCATACCCGTATAGGTTTTGCCCCATCATGATCTTGGAGCCCGGCATTTCCGTCAGCGCATATTCAAGTACCCGGCGGACAGGACCAATCGGCGACACTGCCTGAGCCGGTCCACCGCTGTAGCCCCATTCATAGGTCATGATCACAACAAAATCGGCGATTTCACCGTGGGCCCGGTAATCATGCCCTTCATACCATTTCCCTTTCTGATCGGCACTGGTCTTTGGCGCTAAAGCAGTCGACATCAGCCAGCCCTGCTCCGCGAATCGCGCTTTGGCTTTACGCAAGAAGGCGTTGTATGCCTCGCGGTCTTCGGGCCGCAAAAACTCGAAATCGAAATGAATATCCCGAAATCCGTATCGGTTTGCGGTCGTGACGATGTTGTCCAGAAACCGATCTTGAATCGGGATATCATTGAGCAAGATCCGGCCAAGCTCATCGCTAAACTGGTCGTTCTCCTGATTCGTGATCACCATCATCAGGACAACCCGGTTTGCCCGAGCAATTTCCGGAAACTGATTGAGCGGCGGCTCTCGAAGCGAGCCGTCCCGTTGCGCTAGGAAGCTGAACGGAGCCAGGTAGGTCAGATATCGCGCGGTTTCCCGCGCACTTTCCTCCAGCGCTGCAGAGACCGTTCCGCCGCGCGGCTCTACATAAGCGTTAAACTCCGCTCTTCTTCGCGGCCGCGGCGGAATGTACAGCCGAAACCCGATCGAAAGGGGTTGATCTACGCTGATGGCATTCACGCGGGCCAACTCATGATAACTTAATCCAAATCGTTGAGCGATCGACCATAAGCTGTCCCCAGGCCGGACCCAATAATAGTTGCCGACGTTCGGGATGACCAAGGTTTGTCCAACCACGAGCCTCTCCGGATTCGGCAATTCATTAGCTTCAACGATATCTTCATAAGGTATGCCATAGGATTGTGCGATACGATATGTCGTTTGCCCCGGCTGGACGATATGAACCTGCATCGACTCCCCTCCTCCATATGGATCATGCTAACATCATCCTATGAGGAGGGAAGTTTGACCTATTCCGATCAGCAGGTACTATACCAAGATTCGTGCCAGGGCACTAAATTAAAACGCCGGAAGCGCAATCTCGTCGTAGTTGTCCTCGAGGAACTGCTTGACCTCTGGACTAGAAATCGCCTTTGCCAGCTTCTGAATCGGCTCGGAATCGCGGTTATCCTCACGAGCCACCAAAGTGATGGCAAATGCCGATTCGATGGTTTCCGTCAGCAAAGCATCCTTCTTCGGTGTAAGTCCCAGCGGGCTGGCATAAGCCGGTGTCATCAGCACCAAATCGGCATCGTCCAGCATCCGGGCCAACATGAGCAGGTCAACTTCCTCGAATTTATAGTTATGTTTGTTCTCTACGATATCTGCAACAGTCCCGTTAATCCCTACGCCTTCCTTCAATTTAATCACGCCGGCTTTGTCCAGCATGTCAAGGGAGCGTCCACCGTTAGACGCGTCATTGGCGATAACAATCGTTGCTCCATCCGGGAGCTCTTCCATCGATTTATACCGTTTGGAATAAGCGCCGTATACCGCATGATACACCGGCTGAACCGGTACGAGGTTCGCGTTTTTGTTTTTATTGTACTCCTCCATCCAAGGGACATGCTGGAAGAAGTTCGCATCCACTTCCTTGTTCGCCAGTGCATCATTGGGCTGCACATTGTCCGACAAGATCACAACTTCCAAGTTGATGCCCTCTTCCTTCAGCTGCGGTTTGATCAGTTCCAGAATGTCCGTCATCGGTGGAATCAGCGAAGCTACTTTCAGTGTGGTTTCTGTAGTTCCGTTCTCTGTCGTCTCCGTCTCTGCCGCTGCCGGTGCTTCCACACCTGTTCCGTTATTCGAGGTATTGCTGTTATTGCCGCAAGCGCTCAGCACCAACATCAGAACTACGAGCGACATGATCCATTTTCCTGTTTTTAGCATGGTTTCTCCCTCCATTGTCAGCGTTTATCCAACCATCGGGACAACGCATTTCCTATAAATTGAATTCCTTGTACCAAAATAACCATCAGCACAATCACCACAGCCATCAGCTCGGTTTCGAACCGTTGATAACCGTAACGGATGGCAAAATCGCCAACCCCTCCGCCGCCAACCACACCCATCACCGTCGAATAGGAAATGAAGCTGATCGTCGAGGAGGTTAATCCCAGCACCAGGCCGGAACGGGCTTCAACATACAAAAATTTCGTGATGATCTGCAGCTTGGACGCCCCCATCGACCGGGCCGATTCAATAACGCCGCGCGGCACCTCCAACAGCGATTGCTCAACGAATCGCGCATAGATGGCAATGGCCACAACGGCCAGCGGAATCGAGGCAGCCAGCGTTCCGATCGCCGTACCCACGATCAGGCGGGTGAGCGGAATCATAAACACCACCAGCAACAGGAACGGAAAGGAACGAACGACGTTCACGATCCCGTTCAGCAGAGCGTACCTCAGGGAGTGCTCATATAACTGGCCTTTACCGTTCAGATACAATGCTGTTCCCAGCGGTAAGCCAATTAGTAAGGCTGCCAGCAACGCGATCCCAACCATCATGAAGGTCTCGCCGATCGCTTCGCCAATTTGACTGCGGTACTGAACGAAGCCCTCCCACATCATCATGAGAAAATCCAACGCCTTTACACCTCCATCCCGCCAAGCAACTGCTCCCGGTACGAGGCGTGGTAACCGGTTCTTCCAGCAGTGCCAACTTCCGCCTCATTCCGCTGAAGCGTAAACGCATCGGTGATCCGCCCCTCTTCCATCACCGAAACCCCTTGGCAAATGCTGCGCACCACGTCCATCTCATGCGTGACGATCACGATCGTCACCCCTAAGGTCCGATGGATATGCAGCAGCACCTCGAGAATCTCTGCTGTGGTTTTCGGATCAAGCGAGGAGGTCGGCTCATCGCACAGCAGGATGCTAGGCTGACTTGCCAACGCCCGGGCAATGGCTACCCGCTGCTTCTGTCCCCCGCTGAGGGATGCCGGATATTGGTCAGCCTTGTCCTCCAGGCCAACGAAACGCAGACATTCCCCCACGCGTTCGGCGCGCTCCTTCTTCGGTAATCCGGCAAGCTCCAGCGGAACCGATACGTTCCCGCTGACCGTCCGGTTATTCAGCAAGTGGAACTGTTGAAAAATCATGCCGATCGAGCGCCGCACCTCACGCCGCGCTGTTTCAGGGAGCGCAGTGAGCTCCTGGCCCAGAACTGTCACTTTCCCTTGATCCGGCAGCTCCAGAGCATTCATCATTCGCAGCAACGTCGATTTCCCTGCTCCGCTAGGTCCGATAATGCCGTGGATGGTGCCTTCCGGGATCTGCAGGGAGACATTGCGCAACGCTTCAAATTGCCCGTTTTGCAAGCTGTACGTTTTGCTGACATGCTCCAACGTGATGATAAGCGTCCCCCCTCTCACTCCAGTGACTGTATTACTTATTTTTTTATTCTGTTACATTGTGCTTTCTTCCGTTGATTATAGACCATGTATGCATCTGTGTCACTAATTTTTGAAGTTTATTATAAAAGAGAAAAAAGAAAGAACCGCCTCAGCGGTCCTTTGAGTGGTTCTTACCTTATTCTCATCTTCCACACTTCCTGCAGAACGGAAATGAACATTTCATCCAGCATTTCAGACAAAGCCGAGCCCCTATTTCGACTCGGGGGCTCCAAGATCGATGCGAGCCGCTCGTATCCTTCTATTCGATCAGCTAAATAACCGTCCATATGCGAAAGACGGGATTTGGGCTCGAGGTGGGCTCCACCTCGCTTAAGCTTCAGCAGTAGGCCGATCTCTTCCCGAATCCCGTTATCCAAGTCCGGTAATGCAGCTTCAAGCAGCAGCTTTATGCTCACTGGCGGCGGGGTACCGTAGCGCTCGATCCAAGCACAAGCCAGCACAGGCCGGAGTACCGATAAGTATGCCTTCGGGGCAGCTTGCTTGCCCATGTGCTGGGGGCGCCAATTTTGCTTCGCCATATGCAAGTAATGGTACATCGCCGCTTTGGCAGAGAAAGCACGTTCTTCAAGCGACTGCAAGCGTTCCTTTAAGGAGTAGCCTTCGGTATAAATAATGGGGGAAGACAGCCACTCGAATAAAGAGGGATTGCCCTTCCCCAGCAGCGACAGCACCTTGCGCAGATCCCAGCCAACAAGATCGAGACTGCAGCTGTTCCCCAGCTGAGCCGGACCAAGTGAATCAACGCCAGCAGATTTCGTTCCTCCTGGTGGAGCATACTCGATAACGTCCCTTTTTTCTCGGAGCGACAAGTACCACTCCACCGGCCGAACATAAATGAACCTGATGTCGTAGTCGCTGGCAGGAGACGCAGTACCCCAGGCCCGGCTGCCCGCTTCGCAGGCATACAGAATCCGTACCCGCTCCGCCGCCTCTACCTGTCGTAAATGGCTCTGGATCAACGAATAACTTCCCTCCGCTGATTCCACATTGCCCGCCTCCTTCTTGTCCAGCCTAACTTAGCCAAGAGCTTAAATGGCCGGCATGACATTTCCGCCGGTCACCGGGAGGTACGCACCCGTGATAAAACCAGCCAAATCAGAAGCCAGGAACGCCACCGCATTGGCAATATCTTGATCTTCTCCCCGCCGCTTCAGCGGAACACCGGCGATATAAGCAGCATCATTCCGATCTGTCAGCTCGCGGTCGCGATCGCTGATCGTCCAGCCCGGAGCGACCTGATTTACAGTTATCCCGTACTCCCCAACCTCCTTAGCCAGAACGCGGTAAACGCCGTCCATGCCTCTTTTCCCTGCCGTATACGCCGACTGGTTGGGGAAGTTCTGCATGGCGCACTCAGTGTTAATTCCGATGAAGCGCCCTTTTCTTTTGTCCATCATCGCCGGAATAAATGCCTTGGCCAGGAACACACTCTGCAGAACGCAAGATTCAAACTGACTCACATAATCTTCCGCAGGTTGCTCCAGAACCGAAGTCCAGTTATACTGCACCACGGCATTGGCAACTACGATGTCCGGATCGCCAAGCTCGGCCGTGACCTTCGCTTGGATCGCTTGGATATCCGCTTCCTTTGTAATATCGCCTTGTACGATCATGGCCTCTCTTCCGGCCGCGGTGATCTCTTGAAATAATTCCCGGGCTTTGGCTTCGTTATTCACATAATGAATAACTACCTTTGCTCCGCAATCGGACAATGTCCGGGTGATCACCCGACCTAGCTGCCCGGTCGCTCCGGTAATCAGCGCAATTTGTCCTGAGAGATCCAAATTTAACATAAGGTAAGCTCCCCTTTGGCTTCGATTTCTCACTCAAGTCTCTACTAATTGGAACATCTTACTCCGATTTCGATTCGGTGTATTGCTCCTGCGATTGGGTTTTCTCATAAGCCTCCAGGATCGAGTTCAACAACCCGGGAAAGCGGGCTTCCAAATCCTCTTCCCGCACCGATATAAACCGCTGTGTGCCTTGGATCCGAGTCGTGATGATACCGGCTTCCCGCAGTGTCCGGATATGGTGCGATAACGTCGATTTGGCGATAGGAACCTCGAAATAATTACAAGGCCGTTCGCCGCAGCGCTTCATTTCCGCCACGACGCTAAGCCGAATCGGGTCACTTAAAGCATATAAGACGGAAGACAACTGAATATCATCCCGTTCGGGGTGGTATAGAACTTTCATAAGGAAAAACTCCTTTATTACTAAATTTCGTGATGAATTTTATTTTCCCCTCTTTACATCATAAGATAAGGCGTGTTATATTTCAAACGTTCGATAATATTCGAACAATAGAACAAGGAAAAGAGTGGAGGTAAAAATCATGCGTAACACTACCACCGGTCCTCAATCTTCCGGAACTCCAACTTCTTCGGAAGCACTCCAACGCGAAGGGCTGCTGACAGTGTTGCTTGCTATCGCTGTCGTTCTGGTTATCATGAATACAGCAATGTTTAACTTGGCATTGCCGGACGTCACCAAGACGTTCCAATTGTCGGCAACCACCACATCCCTAATCGTCACCGGCTATTCGATTATGTTCGCCATCTCGTCAATTACCTTCAGCCGGCTTTCCGATTTTCTGCCGATTCGGCGATTACTGGCAATTGGACTTACGATACTGGGACTTGCCGCCATTACCGGGATGTTCAGCCCCAACTTCTGGATCGTGCTCGCTGTTCGCGTTGTGCAAGCATCTGGTGCTGGGGCGGTCGTATCGTTATCCCTGGTTACGTTATCCCGTTACGTTCCCGTCGAGCGGCGCGGCAAAGCGATGGCCATGAACATGTCAGCCGTATCACTGGGTCTTGGTCTAGGGCCCGTTGTCGGCGGCGCGATTGTCGAATATTTTGGCTGGAGATACCTCTTTATCATCACGGCGTTAACTCTGATTCTGGTACCGCTGTTTCTTCGGTATATTCCAAAAGAACAACCCGTGCGGGGATCGTTTGATACTCTTGGTGCAATTTTCGTAGCTGTGGGAACAACAGGTTTGCTGCTGTACTTGACACAGCATTCCTTGTTGGCACTCGCCATTGGCGCAGTAGCGCTAGCGCTGTTCGTCTGGCGCATACGCACCTTTGCAGATCCGTTTGTTTCGCCCGCTTTATTTCGTAACGGGTCATATTTAGCATTGTCGATCGTAGGGATCACATCGTATTTGTGCAGCTTTGCCACTTTGTTTTTGCTGCCGCAAATTTTAGTGCATCAATACGAATTAACCGCCAGCCATGCCGGTATGATCATCTTCCCAGGCTCGATCCTTGCAATGGTGGCTTCCCGCAAGATAGGTTCAATCATTGACCATCATGGGAACGGTACGATCCTGCGGTACGTTCCGCTGCTCGTATTGATCTCTATGGCTTTGTTCGCGTTGTTTAGCGGGCAATCGTGGCTCGCCATCCTGTTTATCTATATTCTGATGAGCCTTGGATTTACGATAATCTCGAGCAGTGTATCTAATGAAATCTCCCGTGTTCTTCCGGCATCTCAGGTAGGTTCAGGAATGGGACTTTACCAGCTGTTGCAATTCTTTAGCGGTGCTTTCAGCGTCGCCATGGCATCCAGCGCAATGGAATGGCAGCACGATTTGCCGTTGTCCACGGCTTACTCGAACATTTTCTGGGGCTTGATGGTGATCGCGCTAGTTTCACTCGTCTCGTCGTTCGTCTATTTGCGTAAGGTTACTGTAAAAGTACGTACGCAGCAAAGCACCTCTTTGGAAGCATAACCCGATAAAAACATACAACCCCTGAGGGAGCATTCCATAGGTAATCCTATCGATGCCCCCGCAGGGGTTTTGTTATTTCGCTTATTCCGCAACCTACTCCGCAAAATTCACTCCACTTCCTGTAATCTCCACAATCGTTGCCCGCGACAGCCGGCACTAAAAAGACAAGATTACGATCAGAGCCATCGCGATATGCAGTGCAGGCAGCGGCGTTAAGATGAAGATAAGGGGTTCACATTCACTTCTTCCGACTGCGCAGCTCCTTCATGATCTTACGGCCGGTTGGCGTTTGTGCCAGCCCTCCTTGCGCAGTTTCGCGGTGGCGACTAGGCATCGCTGAGCCAACCTCCAGCATCACGTCGATCACTTCGTCCGACGGGATCGCGCTGCGCACACCGGCCAAGGCCATATCGGCGGCAGCCAGCGCATTGACCGCTCCAAAGCCGTTGCGCACGATGCAAGGGATTTCGACCAGACCGCCAACAGGATCGCAGATCAGGCCCAGCGTGTTCTTGAGCGCGAGGCCAACGGCGTGTACCGCTTGTTCCGGCGTCCCGCCGCGCAGCTCGACCATCGCCCCGGCCGCCATTCCGATCGCCGATCCAACCTCTGCCTGGCAACCGCCTTCCGCGCCAGAAATAAACGAGTTATTGGCGATCACATACCCGATGGCTCCAGCGCAAAACAGCCCGCGCACGAGATGCTCATCCTTCCAGCCGAAGCGCTCCTGTGCGCTGACAAACACGCCGGGGATGATGCCGCACGAGCCCGCCGTCGGTGTAGCGACGATGCGCCCCATCGAGGCGTTCACCTCGGAGACAGCTAGCGCATAAGCCATGGCCTGACATGCGATATCACCAACCGAAGTCTCACTGCGATTGCGGTAGGCCTCGACCCTTTTGGCATCGCCGCCGGTCAGCCCGCTTGTGGAGACGATGTCCTCAGTCAGCCCTTTATGTACCGCCGTTTTCATAATTTGGTAGTACTCGTTCATGGCAGCCACAATTTCTTCCTCCGTTTGCCCGCTCTCTTCCACCTGATCCTGAATCATGATGCTGGAGATCGTCTTGGATTCCCGTTCACAGAGTTCAACCAGCTCACGCAAATTTTTAAAACGCATCGTGCTCCCTCCTCGTTTTACTTCGTCAGATCAATGTAGGAGACTTGGCTGACATGCTCCAACGCACGGATCGCCTCCACTAATTCCGGCGGAATGGACGAGTCGGCTTCCACAACCGTCAGTGCCTCGGCGGTCCGCCCTTTCCGATCGGTAATAATGTAGCCGATATTCACATTCTCCCGGCTGAACAAAGCCGTAATTCCTGCCAGCACCCCTTGCCGGTCCGTGTGGGAGATGACCAGCGTCGGCAGCTCGCCAGAGCATTTCACCTCAAAACCGTTAATGCTGCGAATAACGATGGTCCCTCCGCCGATGGATGCGCCCATGACCTCGATTGAACTTCCGTCTTGGCAGGTCAGTTTTATTTTTACCGTATTCGGATGGGCCCCAGGCAGGACTCCAGTAGTAAACACCACTTCAATCCCCTGTTGTTCAGCGTTCTGTATCGACTGGCGGATTCGCTCATCGTCCGTACGGTAATCCAAAATGCCGCCAACGATGGCCAGATCGGTTCCGTGTCCGCTGTACGTTTCAGCAAAGGAGCCATAGAAGCAAATCTCCGCCTTAACCGGCGCGGTTCCGAGCAGCTGACGGGCAAATCGTCCAATCCGTACAGCCCCGGCCGTATGTGAACTGGAGGGCCCAATCATCGCTGGACCGATAATTGAAAATACGCTTTTAAATCGCATCGTACATCTCCCCATCATTTTTCTATGACGAAAAAGAGACAGAACAAAAAGGCTGCTGCCTTTCGCTCTGTCCCCGTTACCTGAAAGTTTAATGGTCCCGGTCCAAACCTCAAATCCGAGATCCATGTACCTCTTGGGTGGCTGTTCGCTCTCTCCAGAGCGGCGTCCGATCATGGTCCTTTGTACCTGAGAGATTCGGCTGCCGGCTGCAGGACCGGCCCTTGCTCCTTCGGTGCCGCTAAGCCGGTTCCATCTTCGGTTCAGCCCGCGGACTCTCCCATCATCCTCATTCGCCAATATGAATTTGTGCTTAATGTAAACCGAAGTTAGCAAGATGTCAAGATAACTCACATAAAATCCGATAATTTGCATCAAATTCTAGTTATTTTTTCCTATTTTTATAAGAAAATATGTATATTTTACACATCCACCTACTTGTGCACCTGATTTTACAGATATATACTGTCCGTAACAACCCCAGATATTACCTTATTTTATGAAATGTTGAGAAATAAGGTTCGCTCCGTGTTAACTTTTCTTCACTCTATGACCTCTACTAACCTAACGGTTCACTCCACGCCATTAGTTTTAACTCACATCCACCATAGTTTACTACTCCTGATTCCACTATTTTACATAAAGGAGGTGATGTACCCAAGAGGCAATTGATTCATTTTTTGTCAGTCATGCATCCGGACTCAGATCTTGTTACTCCGGACGGCCGTCACAGGATGGATGTTGGGCTTAAAACTTAATCAAAGGGAGTGAAGAAGTTGATAAGTCTCAAGAGATTTCGCAAACCTTTCTCGCTTGGCATGTCGATCCTTCTTGCATTAACTCTTGTTCCCGTCGCCTCCGCCAGCAGCAGCAGCGTATCGGGACAGAGCAGCTTGAGATCGTCCGCGCCCCAAGTGGCCGAAGCCAAAATTGACGCTAAATTGCAGACCCAGTTTAAGCAGGACGACTTCGTCACCTACCTTGTCAAACTCAAGGAGCAGACCGATACCACTTCGGTCGCCAAGCTGGCTCTTCAGAAAGCCCAGCTGGAGAAATCGACTCCTTCCGCCGCGAAGCTGTCCGTACGGACTTCCGTTGTCAGCGCTCTGCGCGAAACGGCCTCCCGCACCCAATTTAAGCTGGAGGAATACTTGCGGAAAGCCCAGCAATCCGGAGAAGTGAAAGACTACAAAAGCTACTTTATCGTAAATGCCATGGCGGTGACAAGCTCCAAAGAAGTGATGGAGCGAATCGCCCTTTTCCCCGAAGTCGAGAAAATTTTGCCGAATGAAAAACGTCATCTGCAAAAGGTTGAAATCGATAAAGATGCGGCTGTAGAGCCTGCCGTGAAGATGCCTGCTGTGAAACCGGCCGACGAGGTCTCCACTTCACTGGGCGATTCAAAGCAAGCGACCAAGGACGTTAACCCAAGCAGCGTTGAGTGGAATATTGCCCAAATCAACGCCCCTGAGGTGTGGAACATGGGCATCGATGGCACCGGCATCGTGGTCGCCAACCTCGATACCGGGGTAGACTACAACCATCCGGCGCTGCGGAGCAAATGGCGGGCCATTGATGCTTCGGGCAATATCGTGGATCCCGAGCTCAGCTGGTATGATCCGCACAGCCACGCTCCGCTGCCTGCCGATTCCCATGGCCACGGTACGCACACCATGGGAACGATGGTTGGTTCGGAACCAGACGGCTCGAACCAGATCGGCGTCGCGCCTGGTGCAAAATGGATCGCTGTCCGGATTTTTAACCCTGACACCACGGATGACATCATCCTGGATGGCGGCCAATGGCTGCTCGCGCCAGTGGATGCCGAAGGGAATCTGCATCCGGAGCTCGCTCCTGACGTGGTGAACAACTCCTGGGGGGGCGGTCCCGGCATCGATGAATGGTTCCGCCCGATCGTACAAGCTTGGAGAAGCGCGCAAATCTTCCCTGAGTTCTCCGCGGGCAACACCGATTTTGATAACCCCGGCGGTCCGGGTTCGGTAGCTGCGCCAGCGAACTATCCAGAAGCGTTCGCTACCGGCGCTACGGACATCAACGGGAATTTAGCGGATTTCTCTTTGCGTGGACCTTCCCCTTACGATGAAATTAAACCGGAGGTTTCCGCGCCAGGTGTTAACATTCGTTCCTCTGTTCCTGGCGGAGCTTATCAGGGCGGCTGGAACGGCACCTCGATGGCAGGTCCGCATACGACAGCCATCGCGGCCTTGCTGCTGCAGGCGAACCACTCGCTCACGGTAGACCAGCTCGAGGAAATCTTGACCAGCACGGCCACGCCGCGGACAGACGCTGAGTATGACACAGTACCTAATAACGGGTACGGATATGGCATCGTAAATGCATTGGATGCCGTAGGCTCCGTGCTCCAAGGTATCGGCACGGTCTCAGGTCGTGTGATCACGGCAGGGGAGGATTTAGAGGAACCGGTGCTGACACATACACCGCCTACTTTAATATATGAAGGCTTCGATGTGACGTTATCCGCTCAAGTAAGCGATGATGTTGCCGTCACATCCGTTGAATTTTACGCCAAAGAAGCGGGAACCAGCCATTATGTATACATTCCAGCTGTACGAGTGTCGGGGAACGAAAAAGACGGGGTATATGAAGCAACGATCCCCTCTTTCCTAATTAGTACTGCTGGGCTCGACTACTACATTCGAGTGAACGATTACGGTAACAACGGATTTGACAGCGACCCTTACTCCGTGAGCGTATCCGCCGGTGTTGTGCCCGGTTATTTGCAGGATTTCGAAACGGATATCACTGGGTTTGTTTCCGGCGGAGCCGGGAATACCTGGGCTTGGGGAACGCCGGTCAGCGGACCGGGCAGTGCTTATTCCGGCGAGAAGGTGTACGCTACCAATCTAACCGACAGTTATGAACCCCTTGCCAATTCCTATCTGCTGGCGCCTCCGATTGATTTAACGGACAGCCCGGAAGGAGCCATCCTCTCTTTCAAACATTGGTACGATCTTGAAGAGGGATTTGATGTCGGCACGTTGTACATGGCAACCTTGGATACCGATTATGCCTTTGTACCCGTGGCAGAGTATACCGGAACGAGCAACGGCTGGACCACGCAATATCTGGATCTGCGTGACTACGCCGGTCAGCAAGTGTACTTGCAATTTGGCTTAACGAGCGATGGTGTCGTGCAGAAAGCAGGATGGTATCTGGATGATCTCTCCCTGCAATTGCCTGATGACTCCGCTCCTGCGGCTCCTACGGATCTGAGCGGCTCCGCCACCCTCGTAGGCAGCGTTGAACTGACCTGGTCTCCTTCCGTTGACGAGGACGTAAAAGAGTACACCGTATACCGTTCCACAACTTCAGGATCCGGTTATGAAGAACTCATTACAACATCTTTGACGGAATATACCGACACCACAACCGAATCGGACATTACTTATTATTATGCGGTTACCGCAACGGACTATAGCGGTAACGAAAGCGCCAAGTCGGAAGAATTGGAGATCAACGTTGTTCGTCCGCTTATCATTTTCAGCGACAACTTTGACGGTGACAGCGATAACGGCTGGACGCACAGCGGCGCAGGGGATAAATGGGAACGCGGCACTCCGATGGAACCCGGTCCGACCAGCGCTGTATCCGAGCCAAACGTATGGGGAACCGATCTCGACAACAATTATGAGAATGGAGCAAATGCTTCGCTTGTCTCCCCAACGATCGATTTGAGCACCGTCGATAACGCGACCCTTGTGTTTGATCATTGGTTTGAAATTGAGAGCAACTTTGATTACGGTTATGTGGAAATCAGCTCCGACGGCGGAGCGACATGGAACGAGCTGGGGAGATTTTCGCATAACACCGAGGGCAAGGTTTGGAGCCCTGCTTATTACGATCTCGAGGATTACGTCGGAGAACAGGTACAGGTTCGCTTCCGATTAGCAACAGACGGCAGCGTTGTGAGGGCCGGCTGGTACATTGACAATGTTCAGGTGCTGAGCGTGAATACACCCGAAGATCGGGTGACGAAAGACGTGCTCGGCGACACCGGAACGAAAAAGGACAAGGTTGTAAAATCCGGACCGGCCTACAAACTGACGCGTACCAGCAAGGCTGAATTTGAGCGACAAGTGAAGGAAGCGAAGCCATCTGGTGACATCGGCATCAGCAGCCTGCCGGCCAGCGCAACGGTGACGGTGGTGGAAACCGGGCGTTCTGTCAAAACCGATCCAGCCACCGGACGCTACAGCTTCAATCATATGGCTGGGGATTACACGCTGAAAGCGGAAGCCTACGGCTATTATCCGGAAACGGCAAATGTGACCATCACCGATCAGGGGAATGCCAAGGTGAACTTCACCCTGGAGCCGATTCCGAAGGGCACGCTCACTGGTACGATCACGGATGAACGTACAGGTGAGCCGATCGAAGGTGCAACAGTATCCGTACTTGAAGATGCGATGGTTGCACCACAAATCACCGGGGCTGATGGCAGCTTCTCCTTAGAACTTCTGGAAGGGACCTATACGTTGTCGGTAATTGCAGCCGATTATTACGGCGATACGTTAACGGTGACAGTACCGCCGAACGGAACTGCTGACGGCTCGCTGGCACTCAAGCCGTTTGTGGGCTTGCCTGGCGAAATCGCCTACGATGACGGCACGCTGGAAAATGCGTGGGTCTTCAACAAAGCAGACAACGCCTGGGCGGTACGCATGACGCCGGAGGCCGGCGCGGTGCAAGTCACCGGTGCATTGATCCGTTTCATGAATACGGAATGGCCGGTTCCGGGCGGAACCGAAATCCAATACGCCGTTTACGATGCCTCCGGCCCGGACGGAGCACCAGGCCAGCAAATCGCCGGTCCTTTTGACGGCACTGCTTTGCGTAATGATGAATGGACCGTGCTTGAGCTGCCAGAGCCGGTTACAGTTGAAGGTGACTTCTACATCGTCTACATTCAAACCTTAGTCGGAACCAACGCTCCAGGGATTGGGACGGACGAATCCAGCCCGAACGCCGGTCGCAGCTGGAATCGCATCAACGGAGTGTGGAGCTTGGTTGATCAATCACAAGGCAACTTTATGATTCGCGCCGTCGTCCGTTATCCGGTGCATGCACCAGTGATTACGTCTCCAGAGGATGGATCTTATACGAATCAAGCCGCCTTTACCGTAACCGGAACCTCTATGGCGAACGGCGCTGAGGTGAAGGTATACAACGGCACCGAGCTGGCAGGAACAACGACGGTTGAAAACGGGCAATTCAGTCTGCCGATCGAGCTTCATGACGGAGCCAACGAGTTGACTGCCGAAGTCCTCGTGAACGGGAAGGCAACCGATCGCTCACTGCCTGCCACAATTACACTGGATACAGTTGCTCCGGAACTTGAAGTCGTTTCACCCGTGGACGGCTTCCGAACCAATTCAGAAGTATTGAATGTGACGGGTTCTATGTTCGATGAGTTCATCAACAAGTTAACCGTCAACGGGCAAGAGGTTCCGTTGGAAGGCAGCGGCGCGTTCGCATATCGTATGTTGATTAACGCCGGTGAGAATCTGATCACCGTGACCGCGACGGACCATGCCGGAAACGAAACGACGGTCACTCGGACGGTCTACGTGGATACCGAGCTGCCGGAGATCATGAATCTGACACCGGCAGAGGATGTTCATTTAACAGCAGGTGAAGCGCTGACGGTCTCCTTTGACAGCGTTCCAGGGCTGACGGCTTCGTTCCACATCGAATTGCCGTTATCGGTATCGAGCGCTTCGAGCAACGGTATTCCGTTAACGGAAACGGAACCAGGGCACTATGAAGGAACGTACACGATACCTGCCTCGCTTGTCTTGGAAGGCGGCGTGATCGTTGTCACTGTCCAAGATGCGGCTGGAAACAGCGGCGACTTCCAAGCACCGGGCCGCTTGTTTGTCAGCGCTCCGGGTGAAGATCCGGGAGAAGATCCAGGTGAGGATCCTGGTGAAGACCCTGGGGAGGATCCCGGGAATACGCCAAACGTCCTGCCGGTTGCTGTCATTCATGCCGTGGAACGTTCAGCCAAGAATAAGCAAGTTGAATTTGACGGATCCGCCTCCTCCGATGCCGACGGTCGTATCGTCCGCTACAGCTGGTCGTTTAGCGACGGCGGTACTGAGTTCGGCCCCAAAGTCAAACACCGCTTCTCCGCTGCTGGATCGTACACCGTCACCTTAACGGTGACTGATAACGCCGGCGCGGAAAACAGCGTGGTTCACAGAATCGTGATCCGGTAATTCCTTGGACACGATCTGAAAGCAAATCAGCCCCAAGCGGCACAAAACCGCTTGGGGCTGATTTTTTTATATCTAACCGAATCGACAGCCTTTTTTACCGTTAGACAAAAACTGTGGGGGCGTACGCCAACGTTACGCTTCGCGAATCCGGTACAGTACGCTGTCGAAGTCGCCGCGCAGGGACAACTCGATGCCGATTTGCATCAGGCTGCGGCCACTCCAGGCGCCGGACACCCCTTCGATGGCGTAGGTTTTGTCCGGCGCGAGGCCTTGCAGACGTAAGCGAGGCAGGCGGTCGCCCAGCCGTTGCGAATGCAGGAACGCCAGCAGCACGCTATCCCCGCGAGCGGCGTCCACGTACTGAACCGCCGTCACCCCCAGGTGGCTCAGCGCATTCAGCCGGTACTGGTCGCCGAACTGCACCAGCGGGCGGATCGTTTTGTAAAGCTGGACAAATCCGGCGGCCTCCTGCAGCTCCGCCTCGCTCCAATGGTTGAGGTTCGCGCCGATGCCCAGCGTTCCCATCATCGCGCTGTGGAACCGGTACGGCAACGACAGCACGCGGCGGTTCATCCCGGTAGGGGACTCCGTCACCCAGCAGGTCATCATTTTCGGCGCATACACATAGGAGAAGCCCTCCTGGATGCTCAGCCGGTCGAAGGCATCTGTATTATCGCTGGGCCAAGACTGATCCGCATATTGGAAAATGCCAAGATCAATCCGCGAGCCCCCGCCCGCACAAGTCTCAAACTCCACGTGCGGGAACCGCCGGCGCAGCTCGGCCCAGATCTCATATAGGCTTTGCACGTGCCGAATCCAAATCTCCTTCTGGCGATTCAGCGGATGATCCCTCATCCCTGGCTCCGTCACCGTCCGGTTCATGTCCCATTTAATGAACTTGATTTGGTGTTGGCTAAGCAGATCAGTCATGAACTCCAGGATGTAGTTTTTGACCTCCGGCTTGGAGATGTTTAAGAGCAGCTGGTTGCGCAGCTCCGTCCTTCCCCGAGTCGGAAAATGGTACACCCAATCCGGATGACTCCGGTACAGGTCGCTGTCCGGGTTCACCGCTTCCGGCTCCACCCAGATCCCGAAGTCCATGCCCAGCTCATGTACCCGATCGATCAGCTCGCTCAGCCCGTTCGGGAACTTCTCCCGGTTGACGACCCAGTCGCCCAGCCCGGCGCGATCATGGTTGCGCGCCCCAAACCAGCCGTCGTCAACAACGAACAGCTCCACACCAAGCTTGGCCGCGCGCTCCGCTAAAGCCATTTGGTCCTGCACGTTCACATCGAAGTACGTCGCTTCCCACGAATTGTACAGCACCTTGCGCGGCTCTCGGCTCGGCAGCACGTAATCGTGTTGATAGCGATGCAGCTTGCGGCTCATCTCGCCGAACCCGGCGCCGCTATACCCGCCGACAAACATCGGTGCGGTAAACGTCTCGCCGGGGCCAAGTAACCACGTACTGTCGAAATCGTGGATGCCTCCGATTACGCGAACGTGACGAAATGCAGTTTGTTCGGCGACGATTTTCCAGTTGCCGCTCCATGCCAGCGCCCCGAACCATACATCGCCGCGATCCTCCGCCGCCGTCCCGTCATCAACGGCAACCCACGGATTCGCATGGCCGTCGGTGAAGCCGCGGCGCGATTCCAGGACTTTTTTGCCTTCGGATAAGAAGGTACGTCGCAGTTGGAACTCGCCCGCCCACTTCCCTGTGACATGCGTCAACCGATAGTCCCGCAACACCGGCATCGTCCAAGCAGCCGATTGCATCGTCTCCAACAGCACCGGTTCACCGCCCAAATTCACAAAGCTGGCGGACCGCTCCAGCACATCATGTTCAGGAATCACCACATAGCTCAAGCGAACCTCAAACGGATACACCTCATCTTGAAAGGTAAGCGTCAGCGTATCTTTCCCGTTTGGCTGATCGACCCGGTACCCCGCATACTTCGGGCAAAAATCCCGCACCCCATCCGGCCAAGTCACTTTTAGCGACGGTTCAACATATCCTACACCGCCCCAGAAGCTGTACTCCTCCGCTTCCCGTTCAATCTCCGCGTCGAAGGAGCTATGCCCCCGCGTTCTCAACAGCGGCAACGCCTCGATCGGATCGATCGGCGCTCCCCAATATAGATGCTGCAGTCTGCCTTTCTCATTCAAGCCAAATACATAAGAGCTGCCGTTCGTTTGCAATGCAAAAATCTGATGTTGTTCATCCACCCAAATTGCCATGTTCAGATCACCGTCCGCTGAGTGAGTTTAAATAGTTTGGCTTCCGCCGGCTTCAGGTCGACAACCAGCTCGCCCGCGGTTTCCTGTTCCGTACCTTCCCACAAATCATCAACCCGGTACAGCACCTTCGGATTCAGACCCGCACGCGATAGAGATACCGTCTTCCGAGCCCCCTTCGTCCCATCAAAGTTAAACACGGCCATATACCACGCATCTCCGCCCTCAGGATTTGAAGCAGGAACCTCCAACACAAACACATCAGCTGCCCGATCACCAAAGCCCCCTTCCAACGGCCGGAAAGTTTGCCCCAATCGGGCGATGTCCATCACCGCGCGATTGCCCAGCCAAGCCTTGGCACGTTCTGCGGCGCCTTCCTTGCGGAAGTCATCGCCAAGCAATAGCAGTGTTCCGGCAATGACCGATGCCGTCAGGCGGCTCCGCCCTTCATGCCAGCCAGTCTCGTCCTGATTGAAGCTTTTGTAGAGTACCGTGTGGTCTGGATCGTTAAATCGGTACAAGCAGCCATTCATCCACCAGCCGTAAGTCAACGAGTTGAGCAAATATTCCGTATCTCCGATCTGTCCAAACACATCGCAGGAAATGCGGCGGCTATGGGCAAAAGCGTACGGAAACAGCGGCGCAATCGACAGATTGATAAAAAATGGCCGTCCAACCGCCTCCGGCGACAGCTTTGATGCCAAATAGGATAAGCCGTGGCGGTAAGCCGCGATGCCGGTCGTGATCGCAGGGTCATAATGCTTCCCTTCCAGCGCCCCGTGCGCCATGAAGTCGAGCTTCACGTATTCGAAGCCTTCGCGAATGATCTTCTCCGTAAACCAATCGATCCGCTGCAACGCCCCCGGATGTGTGGGATCAATCGCCAGACCGCCGGCGATATCGGCCACGATTTCCCCTTCCGCATCGCGAAGCAAGATCTCACCGTACGTATACTTGCCGCCCGTGCCCTCCACTTCCCGGCTGAATTGCTCAGGACTGCCCCAGAAGGCAAACGGCGTCCAATACGTTCCCGGCTTATGTCCATTCTCCCGCACCCGGCGCAGTGCATCCGCCATCTCTTCTGCCGTCAGCCGATCCCAGAAGGCATCGAAGTTGATGTAGAGTGTCTCTCCGCTCTCAAATCCCAGCGGCTGCACTTCACCTCTCAGAAAATCACTGGTTGACGTATACAGCTCGTAATCCAACGTGCTCATTGCCGCCGACCAGCTGTTCCAGCCAAACGGTACGCCGCCTTCCCACTTCAGCGGTGGCTCAACCGCCGCGTTGGCTTGGCCATATGCCTCCAGCCCCTCGCGGTAATCGTCATAATATCCCGCGAACACCAGCGGGGATTCGACCCGCGGCCCGTGCACATACCCGTGCGGCTGCGTATCCCGTGTCATCACGCCGGCTGCCCCGGCATACAGCTCGAACTCATCCAGCCTGCCAGCTCGTTCACTTCGGATGCGGATGCCCGTCTTCCAAACGTCGTGGGACACCGAGCCCGTCACAAAGCCCCGCCGGCTGCCCGGATAAAACAACGCGGCCGCTTCATAGCTTTCTGTCTCCCAAGGCAACGGCTGTGCAATGTAACGCACCCATTTATCGTTGTCGTAAGGGATGCGAAGAGCATGCAGTTGATCCTCCCCAGACGCCTCGTGACGCGAGGGAGCGTTTTCGATACTCAGCTTGGCGGACTGCAGCACCACAATCCGGTTTAACTTTAGTCCGCCTTCAGCTGCCACAACAACCCGGATCAAGAAGAAAGGTTGCTGCTCATAAAGGGAAAAATACTGCTCCACGATCGGCAACCCCGGTTTTTCGTGACGAATCCCCACCTGCAGGCCGCATCCAAACGCATCGCTAAGCTCCTTCGGCTCCCCGATCACTTCATGGCGCTCATACAGGCCGGTATGGTATTCCCTCCCCTGCCACCGAAACGCGCTGCGAATCTCGTGCCACACCAGCGCTTCGCGGCAGGTCCAGGCAAAGGTGCCGCCAGCCAAATCAAAGCTTAAGCGACCAAGCCCGTTATCCAAAAATTTAAGCGTATCTGATTCCACCCAGAAGCGGACTTTTTCCGTGATCGTTCCGTTAATCGTCATTCAACCCCACCCTTTCTCCGCTTATTCGCCCCCATTATAAGGTCGAACCTTATGAGGTTCCATGCAACGATGTTCCGATTGATAGCGGGATATGCCTTTTTTGATTAGCAGCTTCGTTCAAAAACAAAGCAGCGGAGGAACCCATTCCCCCGCCGCTTCAGTCACATCGTCTTATTTCCACAGTTCCATACGTTCTTGATACTTCTTGTTATACACATCTTCCAGTTTCGATAGGCCAGCAGCCTCCACTTGCTTCATCATGGTGTCGTACAACGTCACCACGTCTTGCTCGCTAGGAGCCAAGGCCATCTTCAGGAAGTACTCGTTAATCGTCTCGTTCACCTTCGTCTCCATAATGGCTTCCGGTGTGCCACCGTCCGGGCCAAGGCTATCGTAAGGCGCCGTATCAAACGACGTATCCGCCAAGTTCTTGATCGCCAGATCCGTCGTCGGATCGCTCATCCCACGGCCAATCAAGTCATATGGCGTGCCGTCAGAGCCCGGTCCGTTCTTGATCGTCCAAGTCCATTTGCGGATCCCGGTCGTGCGGGAGGCTTCTGCCCAATCCTTCTTGAAGGCGTCCAGTACTTCTTGACGCGGCACGTGCTTGCCATCCTTCATATCCCAATGCTCGCCTTCCACGCCCCACATCATCAAATACTGCCCTTCCTCGCTGGCGAGGAAATCCAGGAACTTGATCGTGCGAACCGGGTCCTTGTTCGTCTTGGTGATGGAGATGCCGTCCCAACCAAGCGAGCTCTTTGGCCCGTACGTCGTTTGGTCTGGTCCGATGCCCGGTGCCAGCACTTTATATTGATAGAACTGTCTTTCCTCCGCCTTCGCGGGGTCCGGAGCATCTGCCTTCAACAGACCGTTGGCTCCGCCTACGTTCCAACCTGCATCCGCGGTAGCAAAAACGTTCCCAGCTGCCAGCTTCTGTTCATACTGCTTCGTCTTCATCGTTACCCACTCTTTGTCGAGTAGACCTTGGCGATACAATGAGTTCATATATTTCATCATTTCCAAATACCGCGGATCGCGGATATCCTTCAGCAGCTTGCCGTCTTTCTCGTAATACGGCATAATGCCATACATTCCTTTAAACGTACCGGTGACCCCGCTCATGTTGTCGCCATTTAACGTCATCGGAATGGTTTCCTTGCCATCGATTGTTGGGTACTTCTCCTTAAACGCCTTTAGCAGGTTCTCGAACTCTTCGGCGGTAAACGGCTCGCCGTTGTTCACCTTATCCCCAACACCCAGCTCCTTCATCAAATCCATCCGCATCAGGAAGCCGAATACCGGATACTGCTCCAGACCGTACCAGTTAGCCAGATAGTAGTTCTTCCCGTCCGCACTGCGCGTCTTCTTCAGCGTATCCCCATACATCTTCTTGATGTTCGGGCCGTATTGCTCGATCAGATCGTCCAGCGGGATCACGGCTCCCGAGGAGATATACTTGTTCATGATGTCGCTTCCGCGGCTCATCAGCACGATGTCCGGCAAATCGTTACTTGCCAGCATCAGGTTCAGCTTCTCCGCTGGATTCCCGGTGGGCTGCTGGATTTCTACCGTCACGCCCGTTTTTTCTGTAATCGCTTTCGCTACAGGGTTTGTAAATGGATCCCCGGTGTTCTGGTCAAACAACGTCAGCGTGATCGGCGACTTGTCATCCGCCGGTGCCTCTCCGGTTGTTCCGCTCGCCGCAGGAGAATTGCCTCCCGCCGACGGGGTGTTCCCGGACCCGCAGCCTGCGAGCAAGGCCAGGACCAACATAGAGGATACCATGAATAGCAGCTTTTTCTTCATTCGCGTAAACCCCTCTCTTGAACTTTTGCGCTTGGACCTCAAGCTCACCTCAATTGTAAAAAGCGCCCCCCGGGATATCTATAACGTAAAGTTACTATTCATAATGGAAAACGACTTTCATCGACTTCCCTCCGTTAGAACCCCTATATCAGCCTATATTCAGCCGCGTTTCCAGCTCGGACGCATTCGGATTTAACGGCAGGCGAATCGTCACATTCGTCCCGATGCCAAGCCGGCTGAAAATTTCCACCCCGTATCGCTCCCCATAAGCCAGTTTGATCCGGTCATCTACATTTTTGATCCCATAGCCGGATTGATTGCTCGCTTTGTTAAACGCCTCCTCCAGCCGCTGGCGGGTCATGCCTTGTCCGTCGTCGATGACCTGCAGCAGAAGATCTTCTCCTTCCGCCTTGAGCTTGACGATAATGTTGATGCCGGACTCACTCCAAATCGCGTGATTGATGCAGTTCTCGATAAATGGCTGCAAAATCAACTTGATCACCGTGCGGTTAAACAACGACTCGTCCAAATCGTAGTGCATATGCAGCATCCCGCGGAACCGAATCGCCTGGATGGAAACGTAGTTTTTGACCAACTGGATTTCTTGTTCCAGCAACACCACCCGTTTGCCCTTGTTCAACGAGATTCGATAATATTTCGATAAATGGTTAACCATCTGGTACACCTGCATACTGCCTTCCTTCAATGCCAGCGAAGAGATCGAGGACAACGTATTGTATAAAAAATGCGGATTAATCTGCGCCTGCAGCGTCGTTAGCTCCGAATCTTTGACGGCGATTTCCTTCACGTATACCTCATTAATCAGTTCCTGAATACGCGCCGCCATCTTCTGGAACGCGTACGACAGCTGCCCGATTTCATCGTTGCCCATCGGCATGCGTTGCACCTGAAAGTTCCCCCGCTCTACCTTGCGGATTTGCTGCAGCAGCCCCTCGATCCGTTTCGTAATCACCTTGGCTGTCACAAAAATAAGCAGGGCGGCAACCGCAATCACAGTGACCGATACCCAGACAATTCGTTTGGTCGCTTTATTCGTATTGGCGAGCAGCTCGTCATAGGGAACGGTGATGACCGTCGTCCATCCGTTACGTAACTTTTTGTAGGTAAAAAACAATTCCTGTCCGTCAATCCGCTTATCGAACTTCCCGCTGGACAACGTTATATCCCCTTGAATCGGATAGAGGTCGAACAGCTGATTGCCCTTCATCGCCGCATCACCGGAACTGATCACGCGGCCGTTCTCGTCGATGATGTAGACGCTCTTGTTGACGTTCTCTTTTTCGATCAGGGAGTAGATTTCCTTGTCGTCGATATTGATCGTTAGAATGCCATACGGTTGCGATAAGCTGAAGTAGCTCAGCGAACGGGCCAGTGTGACATAGGACGACCCGGTCTGCGGATCTTCGATATGGGTGTAGACCGGACTTCCGGCCGCGTCCAGCGCCTGTTGCTTCACCCTTTCCGGGAGTTCCTCGGTGTAGCGGATGTACTGCTTATCGGAATAGAGCGTCTTGTTATCGATGTAAATGGTGATGCCCTGAAGATTAGAATTGGAAATCATCATGGAGGACATCGTCCGATTGATATAGCGGAAGGCATCAATATAATAAAAGGCCTGCTCATAATCATTGGACAGGTAATTCCGCAGCTGCGCATCCATATACAAAATATTGGTCAGCTGCTCGTAATACCCCAGCCGGTTCTCCAAGTTCGTATTGATCTGATTTAACGTCCCGCTTAACGAAGCGTACGTCTGCTCCGTAATCGTGTCCCGCGTAGAAGTGTAGGAATAATAAATCAGCACGGAGCACGGGATAAAGGACACGAGAAGGAAAATAATAAACAGCTTATTGCGCAGCCGAAGGTTGGCGAACCAATGGGGCCTGAACAGGAACAATCGCCGAGTGATCGGGTTCATGCCTTTCGTCCTTTTAGAGATTTTTTCGATATTCATTTGGCGTGACTCCTTGGTTTTTCACGAATAAGGAAATGAAATAGGACGTGCTCTCGTAACCGATTTTCTGGGCGATATCCTGTACCTTCAGCGATGGATCTGCCAGCATCTCCTTGGCTTTCTCCAGGCGGATGCGAGTCAGATAGTCATGAATCGTCATCCCGGTTTTGTCCCGGAAGATCGAGCGCAGATAGTTCGGTGACAAATACACTTGGCTGGATAAGCTTTGAATTGTGATCGGCTCATGATACGTATTGTCGATGATCTGGCAGACCTGATGTACCAGCTTGGCGTTCTTGTCCGTGGACCGCTCCATCAGCAACTCCAAGTAATGGGCTGCCGCCCGCCAAATCGCCGCTTCAATCTCCTGCAACGTTTGGCAGTCGTACACCGATTGGTACAAGGCGGCACGTTTGACCGGCTCGGCTTGGCAATTTAGGCTCGGAGTGTGAATCTGTTCCTCCAAGCGGTCCAACAAATCGATCGCCCACTCGTACACAAGCGATTTATCGATCCGCAGCTGGCGAACGTTCATGAGATAATCACGCAATATCGCTTCTGCCTCTTCACTGCGCTGTTGCTGCAGCACCTCCATCCACGCCTGCTCTGAGAAGGGCGGCAGCTCTCCATAGCGGTACCCCGGTTTGACGTCACCGACAAATAAAATCTGCCCCGGCCCAAGGAAGAAGCGTTCGTCCCTTAAGCTGCACACCCGTTCATACAGCTGAGCGATACCGGCAAGTTCGGCTGCTTCGTTGCTGATGGCGAGCGTGACTGACAGCCCCAGCAATCCTCGGACCGTCTGTTGCAGTGTCCCCCACTGCTCTCGTGTCATAGCGGGTTGGCTTCCTCTCTCAGGTTCAGCTGCGATAAAGATCGCCAGCTCCCCTTCCTGCAGCGTAGCCACCATCGCGTCTTTACGAATCGCGTGAAAATAATCCTCCAACACTTCCGGCAGACGGGAGATCGCCGTTTCCAACGACCCCGCCTCCCCTCTGACGTCGGTCTCCCCGCGGTTGATACTTCCGCTTGCGCAGCGGTCCACACTGCAGAGCGCCAATGTGTAGGAAGCAGCGGATGCTCCCCTCCCCCGTTCCAACTTTCCTAGCTCGACGGTGAGTTGCTCTTGCCGAACTAGAGATTTTTCGTGAAGCAGCTCCTTCAACAACTTGGCTTTGGTCATCTGGACCGATTTATATTTTAAACGCACCTCTTCGCACTTTTGCTTCACCTGCGCAATCACACCGGAAATTTCCTCCAGATCCAGCGGCTTCAGCAAATAACCTACTGCTCCGACGTGCAAGGCTGATTTCACGTAACTAAACTCGTCATGACCGGTCAGAAACACGATCTGCATCCAGTCATACTGCTCCCTGACCCACTTGGCCAACTTCAGGCCGTCCATGAAGGGCATCTGAACGTCTGTCAGCACGATGTCGGGCTGAATGGCTTGGATTTTCTCCTGAGCGTCCTTCCCATTGATGCCGACGCCAGCGACGTAAATCCCCATCTCTTCCCAACGGATGATGTCCCGCATCATTTCCAATTCCAATTCCTCGTCGTCCACCAGAAAAATGCTGTACATGTCCGCAAGCCCCCTTCGTTTGTCTTTCTATGCCTGATAACCGTCCTGGGAGGACGGTTCTTTCAACTTGTAACTTCGTGCGTCCACTTCAATTATAGCGCTTACATCTCCGGGAGCTGAATCCTCCTTACGCATGAAAGTTATTTTCAAGCATGATTCGATGTTTTGCTTTATCGACATGGATTTTTCGGGAGTCTTATAATTTTTTTAAGCCATAGGCTGGACGTCCTGACTTGAACTTGAACTAGAAAACCAATGCGAGGTGCCGCTATGCAAACCGACTTGAAGCTTCGTGAAGGCACGGACCTAAACCTCCCGCGCCGGAAAGTTTGGCCCGTCTTCAAACAACAAAAATACCTGTTTCTCCTCATGCTGCCGGCGCTGATCTGGGCGATCCTGTTCGCTTATGCGCCAATGGCCGGGTTGTATATGTCGTTCGTGAACTACCAGCCCACGCTCGGCCGTTTCTGGTACAGTCTGTTCCACAGTGAATTCGTAGGCCTGCAGTGGTTTCGTTATTTTTTCAATAATGGCGATTTCCTGATCATCATGCGCAACACCTTGGCTTCGACGTTAATCACACTCCTGTTCTCATTCCCGATGCCAATCCTGATCGCGCTGGCGATTAACGAAATCAAGAACGTCCAATTCAAAAAAATCGTGCAAACGTCATCCTATTTGCCGTATTTCATCTCCTGGGTTATCGCGGCCAACATTATCGTAACGCTGCTGTCTTCGGATGGTGCCGTGAACGCGTTGCTGAAGTTCTTCCATCTCACCGATGAGAGCATCCTGTTCCTGCAGAACGGGAAGTATTTCTGGTGGATTGTTGCCTTGGGCAATACTTGGAAGGATATGGGCTACAGCTCGATCATGTATTTGGCAGCGATCTCTTCGATCAACCCGGAATTGTACGAAGCGGCCAAGGTGGATGGGGCCAACCGGTTTAAGCAAATCCGCTATATCACGTTCCCGCATCTGAAGCCGACGATTGTCATCCTGCTGATTCTGGCTATGGGCGGCATTCTGAACGCAGGGTTCGACCAGCACTTCCTGCTCGGGAACGATCTGACGAAGGATTACTCTGACGTGCTCTCCACCTACTCATTCCGCTATGGGATCCAGAACGGGATGTTCTCTTACGCTTCCGCTGTCGGCATGTTCAGCTCGGTGGTCGCTTTTATTATCGTGGTGATCGTCAACCAAATCGCGAAAAAAATCAACGGCCAGTCCTTATTCTGAACCTGGCATGGAGGGAACTGCATGAAAAACCAAAAAACGCTGACCGAGCATCTGTTTGACGCGGCCTTGTACCTGTTCCTGACGTGCATTTTTCTCGTCACGTTCTATCCGTTCTGGAACATTCTCATCATCTCGCTGAATGACGCAACGGACTCGCTGCGCGGCAACCTGTATTTCTGGCCGCGGGAGTTTACGACCGCCAGCTATATTACGATCTTCCGCAACCCTGAAATCTGGAGTGCGCTGCAGGTGACGGCGCTGCGAACGGGAATCGGGACCGCGATGTCGATCATTTGCATCTCCATGCTGGCTTACTCTTTAAGTAAACGGTATTTGCTTGGCTGGAAGTATTTTTCGTTCTTCTTTGTGTTTACGATGTACTTTGGAGGCGGCTTGATTCCAACGTATATGGTGATCAAGGCGTTGGGGTTAATTGATTCGTTTTGGGTGTTTATTTTCCCGGGGCTGATCGGGGTGTTCCTGATGATCCTCGTACGTACCTTCATCGAGCAGCTGCCCGGTGAAATCGAGGAATCCGCCAAAATCGACGGCGCCAACGATTTGCAGGTGTTCGTCCGCATCGTGCTCCCGCTGTGCGTCCCGGTACTGGCGACCATCGGCTTGTTCCTGGCTATCGGCCACTGGAACGCTTGGTACGATTCCTACATCTATACGTATAAACCGGAGCTCAAGACGCTGCAGGCCGTTCTGGTCAAGATCCTGAACCAGTTCCAGACCGGCGCGATGATGACCGATGCCCAGCAACTGGCGCAAAACGCCAAGCGCATCCCGGTCTCCAGCGAAAGCATCCGGATGGCGGTTACGATGGTAGCGACGCTGCCGATCATCATGGTGTACCCGTTCGTGCAAAAATATTTCGTCAAAGGGATTATGATGGGCGCGATCAAAAGCTAACTATATTTAATGAAGAAACCCGTCGCGGCGTTTTGCCGGACGGGTTATTGTGTTATAGGATCGGCTCTGAAGCTTATGCTGTTCTAGGCCTAGGCCTATCTGGGCTTAGCCCAGCACGTGCTCCTGCCGAATCAAGTCCAGCAAAGCACGGCAGCCCTTCTGCACTAGGCCATAAACCTCTTCAAAGTTCCCGGTGTAATACGGATCGGGAACCTCCTTCAACTGCGAGTCCGGCACCAGATCCAAGAGCTTCACGATCCGGGCATCGGCCTCACGGGCCAGCGCCTTCAAATCGCGTTCATTCTGGTTATCCATCGCAATGATATAGTCGAATTTGGCAAAATCGTCCTGCGCCACCTGCCGCGCTTTCAGCCCTTCATAGGAAATGCCGTACTGATCCAAAATGCGGCGCGTGCCGTGATGCGGAGGATTGCCTGTATGCCAGTTACCGGTTCCCGCCGAATCGATCACAAATCGTTCGCCGTATCCGGCTTCGTTCACCAGATGCCGAAAGACGGCTTCCGCCATGGGCGAACGGCAAATGTTCCCCAGGCATACAAACAACACTCCCACTTTGCTTTTCTCGTTATCCATGGTTCTCCTTCTTCCTTCCTGTATAGCCTATCTGTTCAACACTCTCTTAGCAGATAGTACTATAGGTTAAGCCGAAGGACAACCGCAGCCCGGTCGAAGCTTCAGCCTTTGCGTACCACGGGAATCCAGATTTCGCTTCGGTAATTGGACAGCGACGTGTCCGGGCTCTCGTTCCATAGAAGCTCCGGTCCTTCGGCCAACTCGTAATGAGCAGACGGGAACCACTCGGAATAAATCTGTCCCCAAACGTTCTGCAGCGTCTCCGGGAACGGGCCGACGGCAGTGAATACCGCCCACGTCGAAGCAGCCACCTCCAGCGAAGCATAGCCGTCCGGGCCAGGCTGCGTTGTCGCCACACCCAAGTAATGATCCAGTTCCCCTTGCTCCTCCATGCGTCCATCCGAGAAATTGATCGATGCGTTGACGATCCCGGTTGGTTCGATATTGGACAACCCTTTCAACTCAGCGATTTTCTCCGGGGTTAACTGCTGTGCCATTTCTGCGATATGCGGGTTCACCCCGTGAAATTGGATCGGCACCCGCTTATGCAGACCAACGATCCGAAACGCATCCTTATCTACGATCCGATAATTCATTTCGTTTCCTCCTTGTATGGTGAGTTGGAAGGACATCCGAGGATAAGCTTTTAGCGGCGCTCCCGGATCTCTGGCCTCCGACGGCGTGATGCCATGCATGGCTTGAAACGCTCGGGTAAAAGCATCCGCGGAACCGTAGCCATACTTCACCGCGAGGTCGATGACCCGCACCGGCCCTTGCTGCAGCTCGAAAGCAGCCAGCGTTAATCTACGGCGGCGGATATATTCCGTCAACGGAATCCCGGCCAGGAACGAGAACATCCGTTTAAAATGGTACTCCGAACAAACCGCGATCCGGGCAACCTCTCCATAATCGATCTCCTCCGTTAAATTCCGCTCGATGTAGCCTAGCGCATCGTTCATGTTTTTAAGCGTATCCATCGTTTGCACCTCCTCTGGTTCCCATCATACTAAGAGTTCTCTGGCCCCTTCCGACTTTCCGTGCACCAACTTTGCAGGGGATCTGGTTGTCGAAGCCGTTCAATGGAGCAAATTACCGCGTGCAAGCCCGATAAGCCGTGGGTGATATCCCGGCATGACTCTTAAACTGGCGGGAAAAATGCGCCAGCTGCATGCCCAGCCGGTCAGCGATGTCGGCGATGCTGTCATCCGTATAGGTCAACAGCCGTTTGGCTTCCTCCATCCGTTTGCGCTGCACATAGTGCATCGGGGTAACTCCCATGATTTTTTTGAAATAAGGAATAAAATAGTTCGGATGCAAATGCACCAGGTCAGCCAAAGTCTCGATTTCGATCGGCTCGTGCAGATGCTCCTGGATGTATCTCAACACGTCGTTCAGCTTGTTTCGTTCTGTAAACTGCATATAGTCCTTCAAATAATCATGATAACCGCCTTCCTCCAGGCAGCAGGCCAGCAGATTCAGCAGACAAGCTTGCATTCGCAACCCGGCAAAGGGCCCTCCGGACTGAAACTGGTGAATGAGCTCCTCGAAGGTCGCTTGGACCTCCTCGGGATTGCCGGCATCGCTGATATACAACTTGCTGCTGGCATGAAACAGCGGCCATTCCCCCACCTGAGCATCGAAGTGACAGAAATATCGGGTATAAGGATTTTCCGGGTTCGTAAACGTCGTTTGACTGCTTCCCGCCGGCATGATCATCAGCTGCCCTGGCCGGGGATAATACGTCTCCCCGTTGATGATGACTGACCCTTCCCCCTCGGCGATAAAATACAGCCGATTAAAGCTGGGGGCCAGCTCCGTCCGGTTCCAACCAGGAAAGCCGCTTCTCAGCTGCGCATGCGTCACGGTGACGGTTAAGCTCTCGGGCAAACGCCCTGCCAACTGGTCTATTTCATTCATCGCCTTCTTCCTCCTCCCCTCCGTCTCACTGTAAGCCTTTTCAATTCGAAAGATTCTTATCCTATTGTATCAGCGTTATTTATCGAATACACCTTAATTTTGTGCAAAACCGCCTTAATTCGTGCCATTCTCAACCCTTCCGATTCAAGCTAAGCTAAGAGCGACAGGACTACCTAGAAGCTGACAGAACAGGAGTTTAATGAAGGTAAAAAGGGAGGATTACATGGACAAAGTACGTTTCGCGATCATTGGCATCGGCAATATGGGAACGTCCCATGCACTCAACCTCAGCAGCGGCGAGATTCGGGGGGCGGAATTGACCGCCGTATGCGACACGAACCCCGACCGCTTGAAGTGGGCGAAGGAGCATCTGCCGGAGACGGTACAGACCTTCGATACCCCGGAAGCGCTGTTGGCTTCGGGCGCGATGGATACCGTGCTGATCGCTACGCCGCATTATGATCATCCGACACTGGCGGTGCAAGCTTTTGAGAGCGGTTACCATGTGCTGGTGGAGAAGCCCGCCGGCGTGTATACCAGAGCGGTTCGCGAGATGAATGAAGCGGCGGCGAAGTCTGGGAAGCAGTTCGGCATTATGTACAATCAGCGTACGAATCCGCTGTACGCAAAGCTGCGGGACCTTGTATTGTCCGGGGAGCTGGGGACGATCCGCCGCACGAACTGGATCATCACGAACTGGTACCGCTCGCAAAGCTATTACGACTCCGGCGGTTGGCGCGCCACTTGGGCTGGAGAAGGCGGCGGCGTGCTGCTGAATCAGGACCCGCACCAGCTTGATCTTTGGCAGTGGACGACCGGGATGATGCCGAAGCGGGTACGTGCGTTTTGCCACTTCGGCAAATACCGCAATATCGAAGTCGAGGACGATGTGACCGCTTATGTAGAATACGAAAACGGCGCCACCGGCCTGTTCGTCACCACAACCGGCGAAGCCCCGGGGACGAACCGCTTCGAGCTGACCGGCGACAACGGCAAAATCGTCGTGGAGGATGGCAAGCTCACGTTCTGGCGGTTGCGCGTGCCTGAGCCGAAGTTTAACGCGGAATATACCGGCGGTTTCGGACAGCCGGAATGCTGGAAATGCGAAATCCCGGTCAGCGGCGGCGATGGCCCGCAGCATAAGGGGATTTTGCAGAACTTCACGAACGCGTTGCTGTACGGTGAGAAGCTGCTTGCCCCTGGTGAGGATGGCATCCTCGGCCTGACGCTCTCCAACGCCATGCACCTGTCGGCCTGGACGGACGACTGGGTGGAGCTGCCGCTGGACGAGGATCTGTTCTACGCCAAGCTCCAGGAGAAGATCCGCACCTCCTCGTTCCGCAAGGAAGGCGGCAGCGGCAAGGTGCTGGACGTGTCGGGCACGCACTAAGGCGGTGCGGAGTTACATCGGCACGTTTCCGGAACGCTCTGAGGCTGCATGTCAGCGCCATGGGACGTATCGGGGCGCTGTAATCTGGCGCTGGAGCGAACAAGCAATCAGGAATTTCAAGGAGGAGCGATACCCATGAAATTGTCCGTATTTACCGTGTCTACCCCGGATTTGACGCCGGAGGAGCTGGTGCAGGCCGCGCGCGAAGCCGGGCTCCACGGCGTAGAGTGGCGTTTCAAGGAGGTTCCCGCCGAAGTCGCTGGCGAAAAACCCTCGTACTGGCGCAACAATTTGTGCTCGATCGATCCGTCTTCCTCCGAAGAGCAGCTGCTCCGTTTCAAACGGATCACCGAAGCTGAAGGACTGGAGGTCGCCAGCATCACACCTTATTTAAACTCGCTGGATCTGGAGGAGACGGAGCGGGTGTTCTCTGTCGCCCGTCTGCTCGGCGCCAAAATGATCCGCGTCGGCGCGGCCGGATATGACGGCACCACCCCCTATCCCGAGTTATACGAGAAGACCGTGCGCTACCTGAAGGAAGCCGAGCGCCTAGCTAAGCAATACGGTGTCAAAGGGGTTGTGGAAACGCATCATCTGACGATCGCACCGAGCGCCAGTCTGGCCTATCGTCTGGTCAGCCACTGCCATCCTGATCAGATCGGCGTCCTGTATGATCCAGGCAACATGGTGCACGAAGGGTATGAGCAATTCAAAATGGGACTGGAGCTGCTAGGCCCCTATCTCGCCCATGTTCACGTCAAGAACGCCGCCTGGTCACAGACCGGCAAACGCGAAGACGGCACTGCAGCATGGCGCTGCGAGTGGTCACCTCTGGCGGGCGGCGTGGTCGATTACCGCCGTCTGCTCCAAGACCTGAAATCCGTTGGCTACGACGGCTACCTCGGAATCGAGGATTTCAGCGGTCACTACGAGTCGAAGGAAATGCTCCGCCAGTTTGCCGAGTTTATCCACGAAAGGATGTAAGGCTAACGATGAATGCACAACAACAGACACCTTCTTTTCAAGCGAAAGACGGAATGAACTATGCGCCAAAGGGACGTCCCAATGCCGTCGTGAAACCCGGTGAATTCATCTTTGCTGCGGTGCACCTCGATCACGGGCATATTTACGGCATGACCGGCGGCTTGATCGAAGCCGGTGCGACCTTAAAGTGGGTGTACGATCCCGACCCGGCCAAAGTCCAAGCGTTCGTGGAGCAGTACCCGCAAGCTGCCCGGGCAGACAGTCTAGAGCAGATCCTCTCCGATCCCGAAGTGCGGCTCGTCGCTGCAGCAGCGGTGCCGTCGGAACGTGGTCCGCTCGGGCTCAGGGTGATGGACGCCGGGAAGGATTATTTTACCGATAAGACCCCGTTCACCCGCCTGGACCAGCTGGAAGCGGCGCGTCAGAAGGTACGCGAAACCAGACGCAAACATATGGTCTATTACAGCGAACGCCTCCACGTGGAATCCGCCGTGTATGCCGGTCAGCTCGTACAGCAAGGAGCAATTGGGCGCGTACTGCAGGTAACCGGGTTTGGTCCGCACCGGCTGAATGCGGGTTCGCGGCCGGAGTGGTTTTTTCAGAAGGAAAAATATGGAGGAATCCTTTGCGACATCGGCAGCCATCAAATCGAGCAGTTTCTGTTCTACACCGGGTGCAAGGATGCCCAAGTGTTACACAGCAAGGTAGCCAACTACCACCATCCCGAATACCCCGAGCTGGAGGATTTCGGCGACGCGACATTGGTTGGGGATAACGGGGCGACGCAATATTTTCGCGTGGACTGGTTTACCCCGGACGGCCTCAGCACCTGGGGAGACGGGCGGACGTTCATCTTGGGCACCGAAGGATATATCGAGCTGCGCAAATACGTCGACCTGGCCCGGGATGCGGAAGGCGACCATGTCTACCTGGTGAATCAGGACGGGGAGCAGCATTTTGCCGTCCGCGGGCAAGTCGGCTATCCGTTCTTTGGCGAGCTGATTCTGGATTGCCTGAACCGCACAGAAAATGCCATGACCCAGGAGCACGCCTTCAAAGCCGCAGAGCTGTGTCTGAAAGCTCAACAGCAGGCACTTCGTGTCACCCCAACATACTAGGACAGGAAGGGACCATACATGACGATGCAAGAACCGATCGGCGCGGCGATTATTGGCTGCGGTGCGATTTTCCCGCTGCATGCCGAGGCGTTACAGCAACTTGACGGCGTGAAGCTGAAAATGGTTGTCGACCGCGATCCCGCCAAGGCAGAGCAGGCCGCAGCGACATTTTCCTGTGAAGCTGCAAGTGATTACCTGACCTTGCTGGAACGTGACGATATTCAAGTCGTCCACCTCTGTACACCTCACCACCTGCATGCGGAAATGGCGACGCAGCTGCTCCGCGCCGGCAAACATGTGCTGACGGAAAAACCGCTCGCCCACGCTTTGCAAGCGGCGGAGAACCTGGTGGCAGAAGCTCGGCGCAGCGAGGCGCAGCTGGGCGTTGTTTTTCAGAATCGTTATAATGCCTCGTCCCAAAAAATCCGCGAATTCCTGGAATCAAACACGCTGGGCCGGCTCATCTGTCTGAAGGGCATCGTCACCTGGCAGCGGGACGAAGCCTATTACACCGACAGCCCATGGCGAGGCCGCTGGTCGACGGAAGGCGGCGGTGTGTTGATCAACCAGGCGATCCATACGCTTGACCTGCTCCAATGGTTCGGCGGTGAAGTTCTCTCCATCCAGGGCAGCGTCACCGCCGACGCCCTTGGGGATGTGATCGAAGTGGAGGATACGGCGCATGCCCGACTCCTGTTTGCGAACGGTGTTCGCGGGTTGTTTTACGCCACCAACGCGTATCTCACCAATTCCCCGGTTGAACTGGAGCTGGTGTTTGAAGGCGGCACGCTGCGGCAGCGGGACGATTGCCTGTATTTAACCCAGGGCGGTCGGGAGAGCCTGGTGTGCGAACCGCCGACGAACCTGAATGACTCAGGACAAATCATCGGTAAATCCTACTGGGGCTCCAGCCATCGGTTGTTAATTGCCGACTTTTACGACCGCGTCCGAACAGGAACTCGCTTTGCGATTGACGGCGAAGAAGGCCTCAAGTCGCTGCGGCTCATCACAGAGCTATATCAGTCCTCTCGGACGCGGAAATCCAGATGAACACTAGTAACGTCAGAACCGGGAACTTACGACATACACCAACGGATAATTAGATAAAAACGTTGCGAAGCGAAGGACCGTTCCTTACGAGGGGCGGCCTTTTCTAAAATGGGGGACTTGTCGGAGGGAGGGTTCGAGGTTACAGCCGCTTTCTCATCCTGGTGAGGATGGTAACCAGTACCGAGTTGAAACCTATGGGGACTTTGGTCCGCTCATTTTTGGGCTTCTCCCGCTCCCTGCGCCGGATTTGCTCAGCCAGCAAGCAACGATCCAACTCCTGACTAAGGTCCCGAATATGCTGCTTCGCAATGTCTAAATTGTTGAGATACATCGTGCTCCACCTCCTATTCATCATGAGTTAAAGATCTCCAACATTGGATCAACCCTTCCAGCTTGATCCTTCCCTATCATAACGCCGCAGTTATCGCTGCGTCAGGGTACAAAACACCTTAAGTTCTTTTTTCCTCCCTTCTGCCATGCAAAATAAAAGCGGCCACCTTTGTTTTATGCAAAGGGGTCGCTTATGTTCACGGCGTTTCCACACGCCAGCGATTTTATTGAGCTAAATGCCGAATTCAATCGGTAGATTTGACGCTCCGTTAACTGACCAGGTGGCCGCCAGAGGAGGGATGATTCGCCGCCAACGTACGTCGAACAGCTTCTCCGGAGTGAATCGACATCGGTTCTCCTTCGTGCCGAATCACAAGCCCCTCTCCTTCGCGCAGCGTGTACACGACCTGTTCCCGGTCGAAGAATACTTCCAACAGCTGCCCCCGATACATCACTTTAAACCGGCAGCTGCTCCATGGCGGTGGCAACACTGGATGAAAGCTTAACTCGCCGCCAACTAACCGCATCCCGCCAAACCCGTTCACCACCGCCATCCATGAACCCGCCATCGCTGCGGTATGCAAGCCGTCTTTGGCATTGCCGTTCACGTCATCGAGATCCATCCGCACCGTCCGGCTGAAGTAGTCGTAAGCCGCCTTCAGATCGCCAATCTCGGCGGCAACGATGCTATGGATGCATGGCGACAGCGACGAATCATGCGTGGTCAGCGGTTCGTAATACCGATAGTTGCGGATTTTCTCCTCGGTCGAAAACTGCTCGCTCAGCAAAAACAACACCATCACCAGATCCGCCTGCTTCAGCACCTGATGGCGGTAAATCACAAGCGGGTGATAGTGGAGCAGCAATGGATATTTTTCGGGTGGCGTGCCAGCGAAATCCCATTTCTGCTTGGACAAAAATGTATCATCCTGCGCGTATATCCCCAATTCCGAATCATACGGGACGTACATCTTGTCCGCCGCCCGCTGCCACTCGCGGAGTTCCTCCTCGGTAAGACCGATCTTCCGCGCCAGCCGGGCGTATTCCATAGGGTATCGCTCGCGCAGCAGCTTCGCCGTCTCACAGGCATACCGCAGGTGCTCGCGGGCCATGAGATTTGTATAGGCGTTGTTGTTCACCAACGCGGTATACTCATCCGGCCCGGTCACGCCGTCGATGCAGAAGGCGCCGCCACGGGCCGGGTTATAATGGCCCAGATCCACCCAGAACCGCGACGTCTCGAACAGGATTTCCGCGCCTTGGCGCACGAGAAAATCCTCGTCCCCCGTCGCCTGGACGTATTGGCGGATGCCGTACGCGATATCGGCGTTAATATGCGCCTGGGCGGTGCCCGCCGGGAAATAGGCGGAGTTCTCTTCGCCGCCGATTGTTCGCCACGGATACAGCGCGCCCCGCTGCGACATCACCTGCGCCCGCTGCCGCGCTTGCTCCAGCGTGCGGTAACGGAACTCCAGCAAGGCCCGGCCGATCTCCGGCGTCGTGAAAGTGAAGAAGGGCAACACGTACATTTCAGTATCCCAGAAATAATGCCCTTCGTACCCTTCGCCGGTGAGCCCCTTCGCGGCCATGCTGGTTCTGCCGTCGCGACCGGCCGACTGCAGCAGGCCAAACGCGTTAAACCGCAGCCCCTGCTGGAGCGCGGGATCGCCGGCAATTTCCACGTCGGCGCGGTGCCAGAACGTGTCCAGGTAAGCGCGCTGCTCCTTGGCCAGTCCGTCAAAGCCGCGGCTGACGGCCAAGCGCAGCTCTTCCGCGCTTCGCATCCGCAGCTCTTCCTCCCGGGTATCCCGGGACGTATGAACGCTGATGAACTTGCTCAGCGACACCTTCTCCCCTTGGCGCAGCGACACGTCGTACTGCACCGAAAACCACGGCCCGTCTTGCTGCTCCGACAGGCCGAACGCGGCTGACGGCGGCAGCTCCAGCTGATGGCTCACCGCCGTCAGCAGCGCGAAGCGGCTGCGCCGCGTGCGCTGCTTCAGCCAGCCGCCGCCGCGCCCGTCGCTCCCCGCCTCCTCGAACAGGAGGCTGGGCTCCGTGCGGCGCGCCCCCAGGCGGGGGTCCCCGCCCCGGTCCTCCGCCCCTTCCGCCTCGGCGATGTCTCCGTCCATCGCCGAGCAGATCGAGACGGTGCCGGCGAAGTTTAGCGCCGTCACCTCATAGTGGATCGCCGCCAGGTGCCGATGAGTTAACGACACCAGGCGGTGGATCTCAATCCGCACGCGGTGTCCGGCTGGGGATTCCCATTCCACCAGCCTGTGCAACACACCGTTTTGCATATCCAACACTCTTCGGTAAACCTGCACCTGTCCCCGGTTCAGATGAAAAGATTCGCCTTCCACAGTCAGCCGGATAATCCCGGCGTCCGTCACATTCAGCATTGCCTGGCCTTCGGTCGGATACCCGTACGCCCCCTCCGGATAATGGATCGGTGCGGTATCATAAAATCCGTTCACATAGTTGCCCCGCACCGAGGCTCCTTTCTTACCGTGGTACCCCTCCTCAAAATAACCGCGCATTCCAAAATATCCATTGCCTAAGGAAAACAAGCTCTCCATGCGCTGATTGTCTTTCTCGTCGTAAGCCTCCTCGACCAGATTCCACTCCGGATCGGGAGACAGATTCTCCGTAAGCTCATTTGACTGCTCGTTCATCCTTTCACCGAGCCTCCCATCAGCCCTCTAACAAAGTACTTCTGCAGGAGGAAGAAGATCGCGAGCGGCATCAGCATTGAAATAAACGCGGCGGACGTCAGCAAATGCCAGTCGTTGCCTCTTGAACCTACGAGATCTGCGATCTTCATCGACATCACCTGTACGCTCGGCTGGTTGCCGATAAAAATCAGCGATACCAGATAGTCGTTCCAGACCCACAGGAACTGGAAGATCCCGATCGAAGCGAGCGCCGGCACCGACAACGGCAGGATGAGCCGGGAGAAGATCGTAAAATGACTCGCCCCATCGATAAAGGCCGACTCAAACAAATCTTTGGGCAACTGGCTGATAAAGTTATACATAAAGTACGTGACAAGCGGTAAACCAAAGGCGGTATGTGCCAGCCAGATCCCCAAATAGCTCCCGTTTAAGCCCAGCGCAGTATAATCCTTCAGCACCGGGATCAGCGCAACCTGCAGCGGAATGACCAGCATCGCGATGATCACCACAAACAGGGTTTTGCGGCCAGGGAATCTCAGCCAAGCAAACGCATAGGCGGCAAATGAAGCGATTAGCACCGGAATCACCGTGGCCGGAACGGCAATCGTCAGCGTGTTCCAGAATGCCTGGGACAATCCGGTCCCTCTCTGAATCGATTCGCTGCCGTCGGCGAGCTTCAGCTTGTATTCCTTACCGGACAGCACGTTTTTATAGTTCTCCAACGTCAACGCCGGTTTGAACTCCCAGCCCTGCTCCTGGACGTTAATCGTACGGGCCCGGCGATTTTCCCAGATCATCCGTTGTCCGTCTTTCACAACCCCGGCTTTCAGTTCATCGTCGCTGTAGGTTTCCCCGTTCACTTCAATCGGTTCACGCAAATCGATATCTTTGGAAAGCTGAATCGTCTCCGCGTTCGTCCATGCCTTGTGCGGGAATACGTTCCACCAACCGGTTTGCAAGATGTCTGCCGCCGGACGGAAAGATGAGATCAGCAATCCCAGCGTCGGGATGAGCCACACCAAGCAGATGAGGCCGAGAACGAGATTAACGATCGTTTTACCGCGTTTGCGCTTACGCAATTTCGTACCCGCCATTAGAATCCCCCCTGCTTGCGGATCTGCCGCAGATTAAAGAAGATGACCGGTGTGACAGCAATCAGCAAGACGATCGCCAGCGTGGACCCGTACCCGAAGTTACGGTACATGAAGAATTGCCGATAGAACTGCGTGGCCACCACTTCAGTCCCGTATTGTCCGCCCGTCATGACCATGACTACGTCGAAAATTTTGAGCGTAAACACGATGATGGTTGTCGTCACCGTCAAGATCGTCACTGAGATATACGGGATGATGATTTGGAAAAAGATTTTAATCTCACCGGCCCCGTCTACTCGCGCCGCTTCCAAAATATCCTCCGGAACGCCTTTGATCGCCGCAGAGAAAATCACCATGGCGAACCCGGTTTGCATCCAGATCAGGATCAGAATAAGAAACAGGTTGTTCCACGGCTGCAGCATGCTGGTCCAGGCTTGTGCTTCTCCTCCGAAAGCAGTGACGATAGCGTTAAGCAGACCAATTTGCTGGTCACCGGGCTGATAATAATAAACGAACTTCCAGATGACGCCCGCTGCCACAAACGAGATCGCCATCGGCATAAAAATAATCGACTTGGCAATCTTCTCGTAGCTGCTGCGGTCGGCAAGGATGGCAATCAACAGCCCAAGCGTGACGCAAGCAAGCGTGCCGAGGAATACCCACAACAGGTTGTTGCGCAGCGCCGTCCCCATCAGCTTATCGGTGAAGATCGCCGCATAGTTGGCGAGCCCAACGAATTTCTCCGACGAAGCGTTAAAGAAGCTCAGATACAACGTCCGTACGGCGGGCAGCACCAACAGCCATCCCAGCAAAATTACGGCCGGACCGATGAAAATATACGGCAACACCTTCCGCCGCACTTGCTCCGGATACTGCTCCACCGCCCAGTTAAAGGTATAAAATAGCAAATACACGCCGAGCACGCCCCATAAAACAGCGAAGATCGCGGTCAGCAGCGGATTCAGCGTCGAGTCGCGGAAGAAGCGGAAGATCAGGCCGTGTCCGGCAGCATTCGCAACCAGGACAATCAGGGTGAAGAGCACGGCCCTCAGGCTGACGATTCGCTTGGCCTCTGAACTCATCATGACCCCTCCTAAATGGTTTGTGAGCGTTACATCTTGAACCAGCTTAATGGATGAAAAAGGAAAGGGCGTGTGTGCCGGAACCCACGTTTCGGCTCGCGCGCCCCTCCGCGGTGCTTCAGTTATCGTTTAGATCGCAGTTCAGAATTGACTTAGTTGTTCCAGCCTTCCTGAATTTGCGCCAACGCTTCATCCAGTGTGGACGTACCGCTCACGTAGTCGGTCATGCCTTTCCAGAAGGTACCGGCACCTACTTTACCCGGCATCAGGTCAGAGCCGTCAAAACGCAGCGTTGTCGCTTCTTGCACAAGTTGAGCCATACGACGATCGGCCTCGGAAGTATACCAGTCAAGCGAAGCATCGTTCATCGGAGCGATGACGCCGCCGGATTGTACCCATGATTTGATCGATTCACCCGTTGTAAAGAATTCCATCACCGCACGAACCTCAGGACGATCGTTGAACATCGCGTAGATATCGCCAGCTACCAGCACCGGCTTCCCGTATTGCTCGTCGATCGGCGGCAGGTAGAACCAGTCGTAGTCTTCATCGATCTTCGCCGTTTCCGGGAAGAAGCTAGTGATAAAGTTCGCTTGACGATGCAGCCAAATTTTCGGCGGGTTGTCGAACATCGGCAACGCCGAATCCCCAAATGCGGTCGTGACGATCGACTTCGTGCCGCCGTATACGTAATCTGGATTCATCCAGATTTCTGACATCACTTCAACAGCATGCTTCACTTCAGGGGAAGTGAACGGCAGTTCGCCGCTAACCCATTTATCATAGTTTTCCGGCGAAGTCGTACGGAGCATGATGTCTTCTACCCAGTCGGTAGCCGGCCAGCCTGTTGCCGCACCACTTTCAATACCAATCCCCCAAGCGGTGTCGCCATCCTTAGCGATTTGCTCCGTTAGTGCCATCAGCTCATCCCAAGTTTGCGGAATCGTATAGCCCGCTTCCTCAAATTGCTTCTTCGGATACCATACCAGGCTCTTTACGTTACTGCGGTTCCAAACGCCCGCCATGATTTGCTTGCCATCCTTATCTTCCATCGTCGCCATGTCGAGCCAGCTTTGGTTGTAGTTCGCCTTCAGCTTCTCCTGGTCGAGAATGTTGTTCAGATCGATGACCTTACCGGTCTTGGCCACGGCAGCCAGCAGACCCGGTTGCGGGAAGTCCGCGATGTCAGGGGCGTTGCCGCCGTCTACACGGACGTTAATGGTCGCTTCGAACTCTTTGGAGCCCTCGTATTGAATATCGATCCCTGTTTTCTCTTCAAACTCTTTGATGCTGGTCTCGAACTTCACTTGGTCAGCATCTACGAACGGGCCAAACATCGTCACTTTCGTCCCTTTATATTCACCTTTCAACGCCAGCTCGAGCGGAGAGCCAGTGGAAGAACTGTCATTGGTTGCGGCAGTATCATTTGTATTCTGTTCCGTGTTCCCCGTATTCGCCGGAGCTGTCGGTTCATTGTTTGCCGCATTGTTCCCTCCGCCGCAGGCGCTGAGGAGAAGTGTGAACGATAACCCGCTCACGAGCAATAAAGAACTCCATTTTGATCTTTTTTTCATTGACCCTTTCATCCCCTTCGATATGATTTAGGAACAACCATCTTAGGTCTGACTGACCCTTATTCGCTTTCGGCGAATCACCCCCTTAATCAAGCCTTTCAACAACAATCAACGATAAAAATAGGCATGTATCCGTTTTCATTTTGGTATAAATGTATGACCTGCCCAGCCGGAATGTTCCGTTTTTTTGAAAAGCTTTTCATAATTCTGTTCAACTATTGTTCATGGTGATGGTGTTGGAATGTGTGAGTAGTTTCTATTACGTGTGTTGTGTTGCGTTGTGTGAGTTGTATTGCGTTGTGAGTATGTTGTAACGTTGTGTGTTTGTTGCGTTGTGTGTGTAATTACTTGGTTAAATCGTGGCTCTTTCCCGCGAGGATTCTCTGACGATCAGCTTGTGTTGGAGAATCTCTCTGGGCACCGCCACACTCCCGGTAGTTAGCAGTTCATGCAGCTTCTCTGCGGCACGGTGGCCAAGATCATAGATAGGTTGGGATATCGTGGTCAGCTTAGGAATATACATGCTTGCCATTCGGTGATTGTCAAAGCCAATGACGGACACCTGCCCCGGGACGAGAATGTGTCGGTCTCGAAGATACGAAATCGTCCCCATGGCAAATTCGTCGGCTACGCAGAACACCGCGGTCAAATCAGGATGCTCAGTAAACAGCTCGTGTGCCGCCTGATACGCATGCTCAAAATAGTGACTGGCAAATTTCACGTGTTCAATATTCGATGTCAGTCCGTATTCCCTCATGGCCCGAACAAACCCGGCGAATCGCGGCGGGCCAGAAATGGAATTGTCGTGATTAAAGCCAATCATACCGATTTGGCGATGACCAAGCTCGATAAGGTAAACGGCTGCGTCATAAGCTGCAGCCTCATCGTCAACTTCGACGCACGGAATATCGTATTCGTCCGAATGGGATGACACCATGACACAAGGGATGCGGCAACCGAGCAGTTTCTCGTAGTACTCCGGAAACATTTTGTCGCTCGCAAATACGATCCCATCCACCTGCTTCTCATGAAACGTATCGATATACGACAACATCCGCTCCTTATCACGGTCCGTGTTGCAGATCATCAGGCTGTACCCCAGTTTGTTGCAGGCATCCTGCATTCCCCGGATCATTCCCGCGTAATACATGTTCTCAATATCGGGAATTAACAATCCTAAGGTAAAAGACTTCTTGTAAATCAGTCCGCGGGCAAAAGCGTTCGGCTGGTAATTCAATTCCTGGATCGCCGCCAGCACGCGCTTTCGCTTGCTCTCCACCACTGTAGCCGGCGCGTTCATGACGCGCGAAACCGTACTGATGGAGACCCCCGCCTTTTTAGCAACATCACGGATCGTTGGTTTGCTTTTGTTTTTGTTCATCGTTGGCATCCTCGGTTTGAAAAGCTTTTCAATGCGATTATAACAAGGGACTTTGGGGATGACAAGAGTTTTTTGAAGCGCTTACAACCCTAGGGTGACAAAAGCCTGTACTGCCCCTTTTCCACCATTATCCCGTTGAGTCACCAGCCCGTACGTCGTACCCTTCTCGCCATTATCCCGTTGAATCCACCATCCGTACGTCCGCCTCTTCTCTCGCCATTATCCCGTTAAGTCCGGCTGGTGCTGTTAGCAGTAGCACTCCCCCAATGAGCTTTTTTTCAACGGGTGGGGGGAAAGTGATATGTCTTCGGGATTGCTTTGCTGGGACTATTGGATCTCCCTCGTTTGTGTTCTAACGGAACCAGATGACGCTAAAGTTCATTTCCCGCGAGATTTCCCAGCCTAACGGAACGTGAGGCCGTTATTGGACATAAAATCCCCCCGTACTAGCCGATTCGAGCCATATAACGTCATCTGATTCCGTTGCTATGAACGTTTTTGTCAAGCCCTCGGTTTTAANTCTGCCTGAGCACGTGGCGCGAGAGCAAAAATGCGAGCGACGGTCGGCACGCTGCTATCCGTGGGTTGGTTACCACATGTTATGCCTTCGTCAGGGAGAGCCCTTGCAAGCTAGAAACGCACGTTC